>CANEXR010000019.1 GCA_947443815.1 Flavobacteriaceae bacterium
CGGTACTTGCTCCTATCCCTCACACAAAAAATACCATCCCGAAAATTGGAAAAAAAATTCCATTTTAAAATAGCTTCAAAACAAAAAATATTTTTTCCTATAAACGTTAAGAATACTACCGATTTGCATTAGGGATAGGAGCAATTGTTTGAGCTCTTTTTGTGCAATGCAATGAAACAAAAAAGCGAGTGCGGATAGCCCGACCCAAAGGGGAATGCCCAAAATATACTTTCACAGAATTAATTTAAATTTATTTTAAAACTATTGTAACTTTTTAGTAACTCCATACGTATAACCACTTGTACACTTAAAAATTGAGGAGACAACAACATGAGACAACTTAAAATTACCAAGCAGGTTACCAATCGTGAAACTGCTTCATTAGACAAATATTTACAAGAAATTGGAAAAGTTGACCTTATTACCGCTGACGAAGAAGTAGAATTAGCTCAAAAAATTAAAGCGGGCGACCAAAGAGCCTTAGAGAAATTGACAAAAGCAAATTTACGTTTCGTAGTTTCGGTAGCCAAACAATATCAAAATCAAGGATTAACACTTCCCGATTTGATTAATGAAGGAAATTTAGGATTGATAAAAGCAGCACAACGTTTTGACGAGACCCGTGGTTTCAAATTCATTTCGTATGCCGTTTGGTGGATTCGTCAATCTATTTTGCAAGCTTTGGCAGAACAATCTCGTATCGTTCGTTTGCCTTTGAACAAAATTGGTTCTATCAATAAAATCAACAAAATGTACGCTTTATTAGAGCAATCTAACGAACGTCCACCATCTGCTGAGGAAATTGCAAAAGAACTTGACATGACCGTAAATGATGTGAAAGAGTCTATGAAAAACTCTGGCCGTCACTTATCCATGGATGCACCTCTTGTAGAAGGAGAAGATTCTAACCTTTATGATGTATTGCGTTCCGGCGAATCTCCAAATCCAGACCGAGAATTAATCCACGAATCATTGCGTACTGAAATCGAGCGTTCATTAGAAACATTAACTCCTAGAGAGGCTGATGTTGTTCGTTTGTACTTTGGTCTTGGTGATCAACACCCAATGACATTAGAGGAAATTGGAGAAACTTTCGACTTAACTCGTGAACGTGTTCGTCAAATTAAAGAAAAAGCTATCCGTAGATTGAAACACACTTCAAGAAGTAAAATATTGAAAACGTATTTAGGGTAATTTAAAATATCCCAAATTAAAATTTTTAAATACTTTAATTTTTAAATCTTTTAATTCAAAGTAAACAACAGTCTGATTAACTGTTCGTTTTTTGATTGATGATTGAAACTCCGGCTGATTACCGGAGTTTTGTTCTTTTATCAAACAAAACTCCAGTCTATTCGCATAAATGCTCGGATTTCCAGAGTTTTGTTTTAATCTGAATTCATTTCAAATCTATTGAACCTATTCCTATTTCAAATCATTTGGGCGTAATCCTTCGTAAAAACTTCGGGTCGGGCTTTTCGTTGCCCTCTTTTTATTTAAAAAAACAAAAAGGATTTCCACTTCAATCCCTTACGCAATATACGGACAACACATCATCTCCTTCTTAGTACGGACAACTCGCGAGTTGTCCCTTCTTAACAAAAAAATTTTCGCCAATTGCTCTAAAAAAACTACTTTTGCACAAACAATTGAACTACACCATGAAGAATACACTTATTGCACCATCAGTACTAGCTGCTGATTTTGCTAATCTGCAACGCGACATCGAAATGATTAATAACAGCGAAGCCGATTGGTTTCATATTGATATCATGGATGGCGTTTTTGTTCCAAATATTTCTTTCGGAATGCCTGTTTTGGAAGCGATTTCTAGACATGCAAAAAAAACGATTGATGTACACTTAATGATTGTAGATCCAGATCGATACATCAAGACTTTTGCTGATTTAGGAGCAAATATCTTATGTGTTCATTATGAAGCTTGCACCCATTTACACAGAACCCTGCAAGCCATTAAAGCCGAAGGTATGAAAGCTGGCGTAGCCTTAAATCCACATACAAATATTGACCTTTTAGAAGATGTAATCAATGATATCGATTTGGTTTGTATCATGAGTGTGAATCCAGGTTTTGGCGGTCAATCTTTTATAGAAAACACTTATGCTAAGGTTCAAAAATTAAAAGATTTAATTACCAGAAAAGGAGCTAATACAATTATAGAAATTGATGGTGGTGTTACTAATAAAAATGCAAAACAACTTGTAGAAGCTGGAGCTGATGTTCTTGTGGCGGGAAGTTATGTTTTTAAGGCAGAAAACCCAACACAAACTATTGCCGATTTAAAAATGATCACTAGAGTTTAACTATTTTTCTTTAAAATTAAGCATGGTTTGAACATGTGCAAATAATTCAGGATGCGTTATTTTAAAAACATGCGGAGTTTCAAAAAAATGTTCTAAGATTACTGATAGAAATTCAAATTGATTTTCATAGGCATAGGCTCTAAAATAACCTTTATTAAGTAACTCATGATTTAGTTTTTCGTCATTATAGTATTTTACTGCTTTATTAAATGCATCAAAAAAAAGTATCGCACTTGGTGTATTTGTTTTTAGGCAGGTAAAATGAAGAATATGTGAAAATTCATGCAGTCCTAAATTAATATTATCATTAGTCGTTGAATGGCCTAATATAAAATCTTCCCACGAAAAAACTACTGCTTTCATTCTTGGATTAAACTCTCCTTTGTGATAGTTTTGGTTTAGAGTTGAATAATAAGTGGTGGGATAAATTATTATTTTGGTAAACAACGGACTTAAATAATCTCTCATTCCAAAAGTCAGCATCACATAAGTCCCTGCAATAAGTAGTTGCATTTCCTCTGTAATGGTATTATCTTTTCCTATAAATTCATAATTAGAGATGAATTCTTTGACGCGATGTTCAAAGTATTTTTTACGTCTAATGGATAATCTGGCATAGAATCCAAAATTATTTTTCAAAAAGAGCTTATGATTTTCGGCTATTTTTTTGGGAAACGGATACCAATGAATATATAATGGTTTTTCAAAAAGCAGTAAATAGGTAGGTTCTATTACTCTAAAAATGATTGCAACAACAAATATGCTTCCGAAAATTAAAGAAATTAAAAACTGCATTGTCATATTTACGTTTTTTTTCCAAATGAAAAAGCTTCAAAACAATCAAATTACTTGAAATTATTTTGAAGCCTTTTGTGACCACGGCAGGGTTCGAACCTGCAACCCTCAGAGTCGAAATCTGATATTCTATCCAGTTGAACTACGCAGTCATTCTATTAGATTGTTGGCTTCAGGTTTAAAACTAGAATCAACAATCTATTTATGTATTATTATGTCAATAATTTTTTTACGATAGTAGAAATTGTTTTTCCCTCAGCAGTACCTCCTAATTGAGCGGCTGCTAATCCCATAACTTTACCCATTGATGCAATACCGGCTGCTCCAGTTTCTGCAATGATTTTTGCCACTACAGCTTCTACTTCTTCCTCGCTTAATTGCGCTGGTAAGAATTTTTCAATAACTGCAATTTGTGCTAATTCTGGTGCTGCTAAATCCAAACGATTCTGTTCGGTGAAGATTTTGGCGCTATCTTTACGTGTTTTTACCAATTTTTGAAGTAATTTTATTTCTTCATCTGCGGTAATTTCTTCTTTAGAACCTGATGCTGTTTGCGCTAGTAGAATTTCAGATTTAATGGCTCTTAAAGCTTCTAGTGCTACTGTATCTTTGGCTCTCATGGCGGTTTTAATTTCGTCCATGATTTGTATTGATAAACTCATATTCTTTATTATTAATTTGGGTTAATCAACTCTTTTGGGTTGATTGTTGAATGCTACTTTGATAACGATTTTTTTGCCCCAGATGGAAATGGAAAGCCTTTTTAGACAAAAAAGTATTTTTTCTTGAACTAGAAAAGCGACCAAAGGAAGCTCTTTCTGGTTTTTAGAAAAAAACGTTTATGGCAAAAAGCTTGTAATGTACAGCTGGATTAAGGCTCTGCAAATTTAGAAAATTTAACTGGGATTAACAATAGAATATCTTTTGCTAATGGAACAAAAAATAACCCGAAAAATAGGATGCCTTTTCGGGTTGTTTTGGTTTGGTCTTAGTTAGTTAATCTACATTGTCATGCAAATACGAGTTGTTGGAACGCAACTGTAAATCGTTGTTGCTATCAGTCCCCACAGATATTCTAGAATTGGTATTGTTGGTTTGGTTTGTAGAAATATCTATCCCCAATCTTTTATAAGCTGGTTCTTTTTCGTACTCATCTATTTTAGAAACATTATTATGAAACTTATAGTTGAATTCTTTTAATTTTTTTCTTCTTTCGTCCGCTCTGAGCCTCAATGTTTCTTCGATAGTCATTTCCATTGGAGAAATATGTTCAAAGTTAACTGGTGCATTAGTTGATTCAGCTACTCTTTTCATGGTAATATTTAACTCTGCAGGGATAGTTTCTACTGTTTTTTCAACTGTTTTGGCTGTTGCAAAATCATTTTCCACTTCCATATATTCTTCGAGAGAATATTTGATGATACCGTTATCCGTCAATTCTGTTACAGGAACAAATTGTACGGCTTCATTCACTTTGATATCACGCGTTTCGTTTGTTAATTCAAATAAAATTTTCTTTTCTTCTATTGGTTCCTGAACTTTTTGTGTTACGGGTTCCGTTCTGAAAAGTGGCAAATCAAAAGAGAAAGAAGTTTGCTCTTGTTTTTCAACAGCTTTAGGTTGAGAAACCATTTTTAGTTGCACATCGTGTTCTTCTGGAGTTGTAAACGTAAAATCGATATCATTTATAGGAGAAACAATTTCGAAAGTCACGTCTAAATTTTTAATAAATTCAGACATAACCATTAATTCTTCTTTATTAATTGGCGGAACAACTATGGTAGGTTCAGGAACAGTAATAGCGACAACTGGCTCTGGAACGGCAATGGTATCGTCTAATAATTCAAAAACAATGCGTTCGTTTGAATTAGAAGTTGGTGTTTCATTATTCAAATCAAAGCCAGCAACTGGTTTATTGGTTAGATTGTAAACACTTTTTTGTTCATCTCCTAATGTGTGAATTATCTTTTTTGGTTCTGTGTTTACAATTTCATTTTGTTGTTCGATATCAAAACCAGTAGCAATAATAGTAACGGCAATGGCGTCTCCAAGAGTTTCGTCTTCACCAACTCCCATGATAATATTTGCATTAAATCCTGCTTCAGATTGAATATGATCATTGATTTCACCTATTTCATCTAAAGTAATTTCGTTAGAACCAGAAACGATAAGCAACAATACGTTTTTGGCACCAGTAATTTTATTATCATTCAATAATGGAGAATCTAAAGCAGCAACGATAGCTTCTTTGGCTCTGTTTTCGCCAGAAGAAACCGAGGATCCCATTATAGCAGTTCCGCTATTAGACAAAACAGTCTTAGCATCTCTTAAATCAATATTTTGAGTGTAGTGATGTGTAATTACTTCTGCTATTCCTCTTGAAGCCGTAGCTAAAACTTCGTCAGCTTTAGAAAATCCGGCTTTGAAGCCTAGATTTCCATAAACTTCTCTCAATTTGTTATTATTAATAACAATTAAAGAATCTACTTGTTTACGCAATTTTTCTATTCCAAGTAAAGCTTGTTCCTGACGCACTTTACCTTCAAACAAGAATGGAATTGTAACAATTCCTACGGTAAGAATCTCTCTTTCTTTGGCTAATTGAGCAATTACAGGAGCAGCTCCAGTACCTGTTCCGCCGCCCATACCTGCAGTAATAAATACCATTTTGGTGTTGCGATCTAACATTTTCTCAATGTCAGCAATGCTTTCGATTGCAGATTGCTGCCCTACATCAGGATTAGCACCTGCACCGAGTCCTTCTGTTAAATGCACACCTAATTGAATTTTATTAGGTACAGAACTATTTTGCAAAGCTTGAGAGTCTGTATTACAAACAATAAAATCTACGCCTTTTATTCCTTGTTTAAACATGTGGTTTATGGCGTTGCTACCGCCTCCACCTACACCAATAACTTTTATTACATTTGATTGGTTCTTTGGTAAATCAAATGAAATACTTCCAAATTCTGAGTTGCTCATCATTTTATTTGGTTTTTGATATTTATTATTAATTCTTATATTCTTTATTGGCTAATCTATTCTGCGTTGTCTAGAAAATCTTTTATTTTATCGACATATCTATCAAAAAAAGATGTTCTTATTTTATGCTCTGTTGATTCCACTTTTTTAGCATTGCTATTGACTTGCTGCTCAACTATGGTTTCGACTTCTTCTTTAATTTCTTCTACGATTGGCTGTCTGTAAACGGGTGCTTTTGGAGCTTCAACCACGTCCATTCGAATAGCACTTTGTGTTTTGTTTTCAATACTATTCATTACCAAACCTACTGCTGTAGCATATAAAGGGCTTGATATTTCTTCATCAGAGTTTCCTGCTAAATGCTCATTAGGATATCCAATTCTAGTATCCATGCCTGTAATATATTCTACTAACTGTTTAATGTGTTGCAACTGTGCACCACCACCAGTAAGAACGATTCCTGCTATTAATTTTTTTCGAGGGTCTTCGTGCCCATAGGCTTTCACTTCTGTAAAAACTTGTTCGATAATTTCGACAACTCGTGCGTGAATTATTTTTGATAAGTTTTTTAATGAAATTTCTTTTGGTTCTCTTCCTCTTAGCCCAGGAATGGAAACAATTTCATTATCTCTGTTTTCACCAGGCCAAGCAGATCCAAATTTTACTTTTAATAACTCCGCCTGTTTTTCGATTATTGAACAACCTTCTTTAATATCTTCTGTAATCACATTTCCTCCGAAAGGAATTACGGCTGTATGCCGAATAATGCCATCTTTAAAAATTGCTAAATCTGTAGTCCCTCCTCCTATATCAATAAGTGCTACACCAGCTTCTTTTTCTTCTTGACTTAGCACAGCATCAGATGAGGCTAATGGTTCTAAAGTAAGTCCAGATAATTCGATTCCAGAACTCTGAATACATCTTCCAACATTTCTGATAGATGAAGCTTGACCTACTACCACATGAAAGCTAGATTCTAGTCTTCCACCATACATTCCTATTGGTTCTTTAATTTCTGTTTGTCCATCAATTTTAAATTCTTGAGGTAAAACATGAATTATTTCTTCTCCAGGCAACATGGCTAATTTATTAACCTGATCAATCAAAAGCTGGATGTCATTTCCTCCAATTACTTCTTCTGGATTGCTTCTACTAATATAATCTGTGTGTTGAATACTACGAATATGCTGTCCTGCAATTCCAACTACAACATCTTTTATTTTATACCCTGAATTATTTTCAGCTTCTTGAATTGCTTGTTGAATGGATTGTATTGTCTGAGTAATGTTATTGACAACACCTCTGGCAACGCCAAGACTTTTGGATTTTCCAACACCCAAAATCTCTAATTTCCCATATTCATTTTTTTTGCCTATCATGGCAACTATTTTGGTTGTCCCAATATCTAGACCTACTGCGATGTTCTCTTTTTCCATTATCTATTATTTAGTGCAAACTACTTGTTCCGTAAATCGGAGATCTATTTTTTTGTATTTATATAACGAACTATCCAAAACTGCCTTTTGAAAAAAAGCTTTGTAATTTTTAAATTTTCGTTTCACATTTATGATTCTTCCAAAATCAATTTGAAAATCAAAATTTCTATTCAACATCATTAGGCTTCCATTTGGCATAATCTGTACACCAATGATGTTTTTTTTCAAAAACGCATCGTTGTAAATTTCACGAAATAATTGGGCTAAATCCTCGTTATTTTTTTTATTTATAACCCCCGAAACAAGCGGAACTCTCGCTGCAAAATTCATTGACAATGGCATTCTATTTCCTTTATAATCAATATAAAAAGAACTTCCTTTATCATAGACTCTAGCTATAGGAGTTTTTTGTTTCACCACTGCTTTTAGAACACCATCAATACTCACAAAAACATTTGATTTCTCAATCATCGCATGTGCGTCTATGACTTTTTCTAATTTATTCAAATCTAATTTATCTTTTTCAATGCTTGATGCATCCTTTTTATTTTCTATTAACAATTTATTAACCGTTTCCTGTTTAACAAAAGGCGCATTATCTACAACAAAAATCACTACGGATTTCTTTAATTTCCTTTTTTCATTTCGATTTGAAGTAAACGAAAACAGGAAAATTACTAATCCAAACATGAGTACTAATCGAATATTTGTCCAATTAAAGCGTTTCATCCAATGCTTGTTTTATTGATGGTACCATTTCTCCTAAATCGCCTGCTCCAATTGTGACAATTATTGGTGCATTGGTAGCCAGTATTGTTGTAATTAAATCTTTTTTTGCAATCAATTTTTTATTCTCATTAGTCATTTTGTCCATTAACCATTGTGAAGTTACTCCTTCCATTGGCAATTCACGAGCTGGATAAATATCTAACAAAATCACTTCGTCAAAGGCAGATAAACTTTTGGCAAAATCATCAGCAAAATCTTTGGTTCTACTAAATAAATGAGGTTGAAAAATAGCCAATACTTTTTGGTTTGGATACAGTTCTCGAACCGCTTGATGTACAGCATTAATCTCTGTTGGATGATGTGCATAATCATCAATATAAACCAGTTTTTCGGTCTTTATTTGATATGAAAATCGCCTTCTTATCCCTTTAAATGAAGCAATGGCTTTTGCAATGGCATCGGTTGGGGTGCCGAATGTTTTTGCCATTGCAATAGCCATTAAAGCATTCATTAAATTATGCCTGCCTGGTAAACCAAAATGTAAATCTTGTATTATTTCTGTTGGAGTTTGCACATCAAAAACATAGCTTCCATTCCCTATTCTAACATTAAATGCTTTGAAAATTGCTGCATCATTGACAGCACAGGTAATTCCTTCAAGCGGCAATTCTTTTGTAATAAAAAGCTGTGACTTGTCAATTATTTTATCAGCAAATTCCACAAAAGAAGCTTCAATTGCCTCGCTTGTTCCATAAATATCCAAATGATCGGCATCCATTGAAGTTATACAGGCAATATTGGGATGTAAATGCAGAAAGGAGCGATCAAATTCGTCGGCTTCAACAACTGTGATTGTTTTTCCTGTTCCTATCAAATTCGAATTATAATTTTCAACTATTCCACCTACGAAAGCTGTGACATCAGCGCCACTTTCAAACAAAACATGTCCTAAAATACTGGATGTTGTTGTTTTTCCATGCGTTCCCGCAACTGCAAAACAAAAAGTATCTTGGGTAATTATTCCTAAAACCTCTGCTCTTTTTTTTACTTGGTAATCTCTTTCTATAAAATAATTCCATTCCGAATGTGTTCTTGGAACCGCAGGAGTTATAATTACCAATGTGTTTTCTACATAATAATCCTTTGGAATTGAATTAATACTGTCTTCAAAATGAATGGCAATACCACTTTCTATTAACTCTGACGTAAGCATTGAGGGCGTTTTATCGTATCCAGAAACTTCTTTCCCTATTGCTTTAAAATAACGAGCCAAAGAGCTCATTCCTATCCCTCCAATTCCTATAAAATAGACGTTATGTATTTGATTTAAGTTCATTTTTTATTTCAATTTAATCGTAATTTCTAGATTTGGAAATTTGAATAGTCAAATTTCATATTGCAATAGATATTGCTATTTTATTAATTTTACAATTTCATCAACAATTTGTTTTGTTGCTTTTGGCATTGCCAATTGTTTTATGTTTTCACTCAATTGCTTTTGTTTTTCTTCATCTTTATTCAAAGCTTCAAAAACAATACTGAATTGCAAATCAAGCTCTGATTCTTTGAGTAAAATGGCTCCTTTTTTATCAACAACAGCCTGTGCATTTTTAGTTTGATGATCTTCAGCTACATTAGGAGATGGAATAAAAATTACTGGTTTTCCAACAATACACAATTCAGATACTGAAGATGCTCCAGCTCGAGAGATTACAATATCGGCGGCGGCATAAACTAAATCCATTCTTTCAATAAAATCCATTACCTGAATGTGTGCTGAATTGTATTTTTTATAATCTTCAATATAAAACTTTCCACATTGCCAGATTATCTGAACATTTTGAGCTATTATTTTTTCGAATTCTTTTTCAATCAACTGATTTATGCGTCTGGCTCCAAGGCTTCCACCAAGTACTAATAGTGTTTTTTTGGTTGAATCTAAGTTAAAATAAGTCAAAGCTTCGGCTCTTTTGCTATCAATAGCAATTAAATCCTGGCGTACCGGATTTCCAGTTAGAATTATTTTTTCTTTTGGAAAATAACGTTCTAAATTTTCGTAGGCTACACAAATTTTATTAGCTTTTTTACTTAGTAATTTATTGGTAATTCCTGGATACGAATTTTGCTCTTGAATTAGGGTTGGTATCTGCATTGCATTTGCCATCTGTAATAAAGGCCCACTAGCAAAGCCTCCTGTACCAATAACTACATTAGGTTTAAATTGCTTTATAATTTTTCTGGAATTCCATAAACTAGCTATTAATTTGAATGGAAAAAGGGCGTTGTCAAAAGTAATTCTTCTTTGCAGACCAGCTATCCAAAGTCCTTTAATTGGATATCCAGCTTGAGGTACTTTTTGCATTTCCATCTTATCTTTGGCGCCAACAAAAAGAAATTCAGCATCAGGAAAACGAGATTTTAATTCATTCGCAATAGCTATTGCCGGATAAATATGTCCGCCAGTTCCACCACCACTTAATATGAATTTATATTTTGTCATTTGTAAAAAAAATTACGAACCAATAAAGGCTCTTTAAATTTCAAATTATTTATTTAAAACCGCATTCATCGGATTTTTTGTATTATCCTCAATAGAATAATCTTGTTCTATTTCTTTGTCTTCTTCTAATTCTCTATCAATTAATTTTCGAAGTGCTTCAGTTCTTAGGGCAGCTTCTTTTTGTTCTTCAGCAATTTCCTCCTCTTTCTTAGTTACACTAATAATGATTCCAAGAGCAAAACAAGTCATCCAAATAGAGCTTCCACCGCTACTTATTAATGGCAATGTTTGTCCTGTCACTGGCAATAATTCCACAGCTACAGCCATATTAATCATTGCTTGAAAAATCATGGGAAATCCCAATCCGACAACCACTAATTTCCCAAATAAGGTATTGGCTTTATGTGCGGCAACTACAAATCGGAATAACAACAATAAATACAGACTAAGTACTCCTAACCCTCCTATCAATCCATATTCTTCAACAATAATAGCATAAATAAAATCCGAAGAAGATTGAGGTAAAAAATTCTTTTGAACACTTTTCCCTGGACCTAATCCATATATTTTACCTGAAGCTATCGCAATTTTGGCTTTTTCAATCTGATAATCATCCTCATCGGGTTTATCAGTTGTAAAATTTTCTATTCGACTTCCCCATGTACCTACTCTACTAAAAAACCTAGAATCAGGAAAAGCTTTGGCAACTAAAATAAAAAAAAGCAAGAATAATATTCCTGAACCTACAATAAGAGCAAGATATTTTATTGGATATTTACCAATGAATGTTAACATCAAAATCATAGAGAAAATCAATGCTGTGGTCGAAAAATTAGCAGGTAAAATAAACATTAGAGTAATAAATACAGGCAACCAAAGCTCCCATAGAGACGATTTGAACGTTATTGGCTCTTCTCTAGTTTTAGATAAATATCGAGCAACGAATATGAATAATACAATTGCTGCTAATGTTGAAGTCTGAAATGTTATTCCAATAAAAGGTACTTGAATCCAACGACTTGCATTAGCGCCTGCAATAACAGTTCCTTTGATAAGGGTGTATGCCAAGAGAATCCAAACTACTGGTAATCCAACTTTAGAAATAGCTCTAAAATAATGATAGGGAACTTTATGAACCCAATAAATTATTAAAAAGCCAATGCAAATATGCGCTAAATGTTTTACCAAATAACCTAATGTATTTCCCGTTCCGTGACCCAAATAAGCCAAATTACTACTTGCGCTAAAAACAGGCATAAAAGAAAACAAAGCCAATAAAGCCACAAAGGACCAAATTCCTCTATCTCCTTTTAAATTGTTTATTAGTTGCTTCATTTTGGGTTTTTGAATTTTGGGGTTTGGGTTTTGGGCTAAAACTTAGCTTCCAAAACCCAAAACCTTAATTTTTATAAATTTTTAACTGCTTGCTTGAATTGTTTACCTCTGTCTTCATAGTTTTCAAACAAATCAAAACTAGCACAGGCAGGGGATAACAATACAGTATCTCCTTTTTCGGTTAATCTTTGTGCCATACGAACTGCATCGTCCATATTTGTTACTTCAATCATAATGTCTACTACATTTCCAAAAACATCAATAATTTTTCTATTGTCAACACCAAGGCAAATAATAGCTTTCACTTTTTCACGTACCAATGACATCAATTCATTATAATCATTCCCTTTATCAACTCCGCCTACAATCCAAACAGTAGGAGTGTTCATACTATCTAAAGCAAAAAAAGTTGCATTCACATTCGTAGCTTTAGAATCATTAATGTATTGTACATTTTGAATCTTCAATACCTTTTCAAGACGATGTTCAACTCCTTGAAAATTAGATAAACTTTCTCTTATTGTTGCATTTCTAATTTGCATCAATTTTGCTACAGATGTTGCTGCCATGGCATTTTTCATATTGTGTTTTCCTTCCAAAGCGATGTATTCTGTCTCCATTTTGAACTCTTCCTGATTGATATTTACTTCCATTATATTTTCTTTTATATAGGCTCCTTCGTTGGCTTTTTTTGTCAATGAAAAAGGAATTAATTTTGCTTTTGTAGTATTCTTTTTTAACCAATCTGCTATTGCTTCGTCATCGTCATCATAAATGAGGTAATCTTCTTCGGTTTGATTCATTGTAATTCTAAACTTCGAATCAATATAATTTTGATAGTTATACTCATATCGATCAAGATGATCTGGGCTAATATTTGTAATAATGGCTATATGCGGTTTATAATTTACAATTCCATCAAGTTGAAAACTGCTCAACTCCAAGACATACGAATCAAATTTATCCTCTACCACTTGCCATGCAAAACTCTTTCCGATGTTTCCCCCCAATCCTACATTCAATCCCGCTGATTTGAGTAAATGATAGACTAACATTGTGGTAGTTGTTTTTCCATTACTTCCAGTAATTCCTATTGTAACTGCGTCTGTAAATGAGGCCGCAAACTCAATTTCCGAAATAACAGGGATTCCTTTTTCAATCAGTTTTTTTATGATTGTCGCTTTATCAGGAATACCTGGACTTTTCATAACTACATCTGCATTCAAAATCAAATTTTCGGTATGCTTTTCGTCTTCCCAAATAATTCCATGATCTATAAGAACTTGTTTATAATTTTCTTTTATTTTTCCAAAATCAGAAACAAAAACATCATACCCTTTTGACTTTCCAAGAATGGCAGTACCTACACCACTTTCTCCTCCTCCTAAAACAACTAGTCTCATGTTATCTTAATTTTAATGTAACAATTGACAATATGGCTAACATAATGGCTACAATCCAAAATCGGGTTACAATCTTGCTTTCATGATACCCTTTTTTCTGATAATGATGGTGCAAAGGCGACATTAAAAAGATTCTTCTACCTTCGCCAAAGCGCTTCTTAGTATATTTGAAATAAGTGACTTGTAGCACCACTGAAAAATTTTCCACTAAGAATATTCCACACAATAGTGGGATTAGAAGTTCCTTTCTAACAGCAATGGCCAATACTGCAATAACACCACCGATAGTCAAACTCCCTGTATCTCCCATAAATACAGAAGCAGGATATGAATTGTACCAAAGAAACCCAATTAATGCTCCCACAAAAGCGGCTATAAAAACAGTCATCTCCCCCGAATTAGGGATATACATAATATTCAAGTAATTAGAGAAAATTATATTCCCCGAGACAAAAGTAAAAATCCCGAGTGCTAAGACTGATACTGCGGAAGTCCCAGCAGCTAATCCGTCAATTCCATCTGTTAAATTAGCACCATTAGAGACAGCCGTAATAATAAAAATTACAACAGGTATAAAAATCAACCAAGCCCATTTTTCATACCCATCACCAGTCCAAGCTAACAATTCAGCATAATCAAATTCATTATTTTTAAAGAAAGGAATAGTAGTCGCAGTAGATTTTTCTTCAATCCCAGCCTGAACAATTACATTTTCGGTAGGGGTCTTAAAAACATCAATTTTAGCGGTGTCTTTTCTAACGGTTACTGCTGGGCTAAAATATAATACTGAACCCACTATAAGTCCTAATCCTACTTGTCCAATCACTTTGAAAATTCCTTTTAAACCTTGTTTGTCTTTTTTGAAAATCTTAATATAATCATCAATGAACCCAATAGTTCCCATCCATAAAGTGGTAACAATCAACAATACAATATAAATATTATGCAGTTTAGCAAAAAGTAAAACGGGTACAAGAGTAGCAAAGATGATAATCAACCCTCCCATTGTAGGGGTTCCTGCTTTTTCGTTTTGACCAGCCAAACCAAGTTCACGAACCGTTTCTCCTACCTGTTGATTGCGCAAAAAAGTAATGATTCTTTTTCCATAAATAGTGGATAATAATAAAGAGAGCATTAATGCCAATGCTGATCTAAAAGTGATATATTGAAACACACCTGTTCCAGAAATATCCATAGTTTTGTTTAAGTATTCAAATAAATAATACAGCATTTTTTTTCTATTTATGAAGTTGTTCTAATAGTTCTCTTACCGTTTTCATATCGTCAAAATCGTGTCTAACACCATTAATTTCTTGGTAGGTCTCATGCCCTTTTCCAGCGATTAAAATAATATCATTGGGTTGCGCCAGTTGACAGGCCGTTTTTATTGCTTGCTTTCTATCTGTTATAGATATTGTTTTTTTATAATTTTGAGCGGCAACTCCTTGCTCCATTTCAGTAATAATAACTTCGGGATCTTCATTTCTTGGATTATCAGAAGTTAAAATTACTTTATCACTCAAATCCGAAGCTATGGAACCCATTATAGGGCGTTTTGCTTTGTCTCTATTGCCACCACAACCCACCACAGTTATTAATTGTTCGTTTTTTGTGCGAATATCGTTGATGGTTTTCAATACGTTTTCTAAAGCGTCTGGAGTATGCGCATAGTCCACAATAGCTGTAATGTTGTTCTTAGAAACAATATATTGAAAACGACCAGAAACACTTTCTAAGACAGACAATAAACGAAGAACCTCAAGGCTTTCCATCCCCAATTCTATTGCTGTTCCATAAATTGCCAATAAATTATAGGCGTTAAAAGTGCCAATTAATTTCACCCAAACTTCATTGCCGTTTATTTTTAATAACAATCCCGACAATTGATTTTCAAGGATTTGTGCTTTATAATCAGCATAAGATTTTAGCGCATAAGTGCATTTTCTCGCAACTGTATTTTGCAATAATACCGCACCATTTTTATCATCTATGTTTGACAATGCAAACGCGGATTTAGGTAAATTATCAAAAAAAGATTTTTTTACATCTCTATATTCTGCAAACGTTGGATGATAATCTAAATGATCGTGTGATAAATTAGTAAACACTCCTCCTGCAAAACACAAAGCTTCGGTACGTTTTTGATGAATTCCATGAGAACTCACTTCCATAAAACAATAAGCCACACCATTGCAAATCATTTCATTTAAATAATGATTAATTGTTATAGAATCTGGTGTTGTGTGTGTTGCTTTGTATTCAACATCATCAACCAAAATTTTTACAGTAGATAGCAATCCTACTTTGTAACCTGCCTTTTTATACAATTGGTACAATAAAGAGGCTATGGTAGTTTTGCCATTTGTACCCGTAATCCCAATTAATTTTAATTTTTGAGAAGGGTTATCAAAATAATTGGCTGCCATAAAAGCCAATGCTTTATTACTATCTTTAACCTGAATATAGGTTACTTCTTTTATTATTGTTTCTGGAAAAGTATCGCATACAATTGCAACAGCACCAAGTCCAATCGCTTTTTCGATATAATCATGTCCATCCGAAATAGTCCCTCTAATGGCTACAAAAACATCATTCTCACCAATTTTCCTTGAATCGAAATCCATTTTGTTAATAGCAATTTCTGTCGAACCTTTAATGGCTTCAATTGCTACTTTATATAATATGTCTTTTAATATTTTCACGATAATTCTAATGATATAGTTGAATTTTTCACAATGTTTTTCCCTGCCTGAAGTGATTGTTTTTTTACTTTACCAACACCTATAGCTTTTACTTTCATTCCAAGATTTTCCAATAATGCGATGGCATCCATACCTGGCATTCCTTTTACATTCGGGATTGATTGGGTTCTTTTGTGCGATTTTTCAAAATAGACATTATAACTATTTTCTTGTTTTATTATTTTTCCATTTAAATTTTTTATTTCATTAGTTGACGGAGCATCTGTGAAAATTTTCTGCGCAATGCGTTTGAAAACTGGGCCTGCCACATCAGCACCATAATAATTATTTAAAGCTGTACTTGGTTTATGCACTACAACTATGCAAGAATATTTAGGGTGATCTGCTGGAAAATAGCCCACAAATGAGGAGGCATAATATTTACCTGATCCGCCATCTTTTGCATAATTTACCGCTGCCGTTCCTGTTTTTCCTGCCATGGAAAAATCTTTAGAGTATAGCTTAGAGGCGGTTCCTTTTTTAACTACATTCTGTAAAATTGCTTTCAATTTCAAAATAGTTTCTTGAGAGCAAACTTTTGGATTCAAAACTTCTTTATCGTATTTTTTTATTGTTCTATTCCATTCTTTAATTTCAGAAACGAATTGAGGTTTTACCATTTCTCCATTATTGGCAACTGCATTATAAAAGGTTAATGTTTGTAATGGCGTAATCAAAACACCATATCCAAATGCCATCCAAGGCAGTGAAATATTAGACCAATTTTTATCGCTAGGCTGTGGAACTTTCGGCACTCCTTCTCCTTTTATAGAAAGCCCCAAAGGTTTGTTTAACCCAAAATTATTTAGATGATTTACAAATTTTGATGGTTCATTTTTATAATTATTATAAACAGCTTGAACCATAACCGTATTTGAAGAAAGCTCAAAACCTCTAGCTAAGGATATTTTTCCATATCCCCCTTCGTGTGAATCTCTAACTTTTTTTCCGGAGTAGACAATAATTCCCCCTTTACTATCATAAACAGCGCTAGTATCCACTTTTTTATCTTCAAGAAGTGCCATTAGATCTGCTAATTTATAGGTTGATCCTGGTTCATGAGACTCAGCAACTGCATAATTCGTAGTTTCGTAATAGGTTCCATCAGTAGCTCTTCCCAAATTAGAAATTGCTTTTATATGACCTGTCTTAGTTTCCATAACAACCACACACCCATGATCTGCTTGATAAAGTTCTAATTGTTTTAATAGAGCATGGTGTGCAATATCTTGGATAAAAACATCAATTGTAGAGATTACATCATAGCCATCTTGTGGATCAATTTCGTTAATATCCCGAATAGGCTTCCATTGCCCTTGAGCAATTTTTTGTTTTAGTATTCTACCATCCTTACCATTTAGGTATTTGCGATAAGCCCACTCAATCCCTTTTCCATCAGGTTTCCCATCTGGATTTATCCGTTCGTAACCAATAGTTCTTTCTGCAATTTTACCAATCGGATTTTCTCTAACTGTTTCTTGCTCAATAATAATCCCACCTTTATTAGCTCCCAAATTAAACAATGGAAAGCTTTTAATTCGCATGTACTCGGTATAGCTTAAATTACGTGCTATTAAATAATACCTGTTTTTATTTGCTCTTGCCTTTCTTAATTCATTTTCGAAAAAATCTGATGATTTATCTAAAACCATCGATAATGAATCTGACAATGATTTTACATGTTTTTGGAAATTATCTGATTTTGGAGTTACAGCATCAAAACGTATTTCATAATTTGGAATGGATGTTGCTAAAAGACTTCCATCAGCAGAATATATATTCCCTTTATTAGCTGGAATTACAAAATTTTTAACGGTTCTTTCTTTTGCTAATTTTCTATAATATGCTCCTTCCACCCATTGAATATTGGTCAATTTAACAGCAATCGCTATTGCCATCAAAAAGATAGCAAAAGCAACCAGATAAATTCGGTAGGATATGTATTTATCTTCTACTGCCATATTCTTTTGAAAAAGTTTTTCTCTTCTTCTTTTTTTACTTTTATTTTAACTGGAGGAACAGTGGACGGAAAAATTTGTTTTTCAATCATTTTATCTGCAACTGTGGACTCCATTTTCAACTTCATCAATTCTGAACGTCTATCAACAAATTCCGAACGCAATTCTTTTACCTGATTTGTCAACTCCGCAATTCTAAACACTTTCTGTTCATATCGTTGTGTATTTGCAATCATGATAATCGCTAGTACAATAACAAAAACAATAAACCGCCAGTTTTTTATAGCGTCATCATCAATTAGAAATCTTGCTTTTAATAGATTATAAACTCCGTTTTTCATTTTCTAACTAATTATATCTTTTCAGCTATTCTTAATTTTGCACTTCGAGCTCTATTATTTATTTTGATTTCTTCATTATTAGGGACAATTAATTTTCCTACTGTTTTAAAAGGAACAGAAAAGTTTCCAAAAAAATCTCGCTCAGGTTCTCCTTCAAACATTCCATTTTTAATAAATCTTTTCACCAATCTATCTTCTAAAGAGTGATATGAAATAACGCTCAATCTTCCTCCTGGGTTTAAAATTTCTAGCGATTGTTCTAAAAACTCTTTCAAAACATCCATTTCTTGATTTACTTCAATTCGAATGGCTTGATACATTTGTGCCAATATTTTATGACTTTTATGCGCTGGCAAAAAACGGCCTAAAACCAGTTTTAACTGTTCCGTGTTTTTAATGGGATTGATTTCTCTTGCTTCAATAATTACTCTTGCAATTGCAGGTGCATTTTTTAATTCACCATAATCTAAAAAGACTCTTCTCAGATTTGCATCATCATATTCATTGACCACTCTATAAGCATTCAAATCATTTTTCTGACTCATTCGCATATCTAATTCTGCATCAAAACGAGTGGAAAACCCTCTTTCTGCAACATCAAATTGATGCGAAGAAACCCCCAAATCTGCCAAAATACCATCCACACTTTTTACTCCATAAAAACGTAAAAATCGTTTTATAAATCTAAAATTCTCATTGATTAAAGTAAACCTCTCATCCTGTAAAGCATTTGCTAAAGCATCTTCATCCTGATCAAAAGCAAACAATTTACCATTGGGACCCAATCTACTCAAAATGGCTGCCGAATGTCCGCCACCACCGAATGTAACATCTACATAAATGCCATCTGGTTTAATATTTAAACCATCCACAGATTCTTTAAGCAAAACTGGATTATGATATTCCATTGTATTCCTCATTTATATTACCCATTACATCCTCAGCCAAATCCGCAAAATCCATATCTTCTCCATTTATGGATTTTTCATACAATTCTTTATCCCAGATTTCTACAATATTTACTGCCGAAGAAAAAACCACATCTTTAGCTATACTAGCAAAAGAGACTAAATCTTTTGGCACTAATAGCCTTCCTAACGCATCAATTTCTACCATTTTTACACCAGCGGTAAACCTTCTGATAAAATCATTGTTTTTCTTAACAAATCGATTGAGTTTATTAATCTTCTGCATCATCAAATCCCATTCTTCCATTGGATATAATTCCAAGCAAGGTTGAAATACGGAACGCTTCAAAACAAATCCGTTTTGAAGCGAACTAGCCAATTGCTTTTTTAAAGGCGCAGGCAATAAGAGCCTTCCTTTAGCATCGACTTTACATTCATATGTTCCAACTATTGTATTCAAGAAAAAAGTATTAAATGGTGTAGAGCAAAAATATAAAAATTATTACCACAATTTACCACTATATACCACTTTGTTGATAAGTTTAACCACTTTCAAATAAAAACCCTTAATTTTTGGACAATCAGAAGGTTAGGTGTTTTAAGATTTCTTTGTAAGAATGTTAATATTAAAGAGAAAATACGTCTGTTTATGAAATAAATTAAGGATTTTATTTGTGTTCATTTAAAATAGAAAAACGAAAAAAAAAGACAAACTCTACTATTCTTTTATATTTAAATAAAATGAAGAAACCTGTTAAAAACTACTTACAAAAATTCATTTTATGGTATTAAATCCTATATTTGTCAAAATTGAAAATCAGGAATAGAATACATGGAAAAACACTATAAAAAAGAAGGTAAATACAGTTATTACGAAGCTGGCGAGGGAACTCCTATAGTTATACTTCATGGTCTTATGGGTGGATTAAGTAATTTTGATGCTGTTGCTGATTATTTTTCTAATAAAGGATATAAAATAATCATCCCTGATTTACCTATTTATACACAAAACATCTTAAAAACGAATGTAAAAAGTTTTGCGATTTATGTAAAAAACTTCATTACTTTCA
>CANEXR010000020.1 GCA_947443815.1 Flavobacteriaceae bacterium
AATCAGATTTTGGTGTCAAGGAAAAACTGGAGTTATCGGTAGCTGTAATGGTTTGTTCAGACAGTGTTTCCAGTGGTAAAAAAGAAGATCGAGCAGGAAAAGTAATTACTGAAAAAATAAAAAATCTTGGATTAAGCGTATCCAGTTATACAGTAATTCCAGATGAGGTAAGTGCTATTCAAGAATCTATAAACAAGTTGTGCGCTAATGATAAAGATTTGATTATCATCACAGGAGGAACAGGTTTGTCGAATAGAGATGTTACCCCAGAAGCAGTTATTCCATTGTTAGACCGACGCATTCCTGGTATCGAAGAAGCAATCCGTTCTTATGGTCAGGACAGAACTCCTTATGCTATGTTATCTCGATCTGTAGTTGGTTTCAAAGGAAATACCTTGATTATGGCATTACCAGGTTCAACCACAGGTGCTAGCGAATCAATGGATGCTGTTTTTCCATCTGTATTGCATTTATTCAAAATTTTAAATGGCTTCAACCATGGAAAATAAAACAATTCAAATGCAGGACACACACGGTAGAACGCATAATTATTTGCGCATTTCGATTACGGAACACTGTAATTTGAGATGTACTTATTGTATGCCAGCCGAAGGAATTGCACTCACACCAAGAGCACACCTGATGACTGCAGATGAAATTGTTACCATTGCGCAAACCTTTGTGAACCTCGGAGTAACCAAAATAAGACTTACCGGAGGAGAACCTTTAGTCCGTAAAGATGCTAAAGATATTATCCTGCGATTAGGAAAATTGGGTGTGGAACTTACTTTGACCACCAATGGAATTCTAGTTCATGAATTTATAGAAACTTTCAGAGAGGCAGGTATTACCACTCTAAATGTAAGTATTGATAGTTTGCAAAAAGAAAAGTTCAACCAGATTACGCGTAGAAATTATTTTGATAAGCTGTGGGAAAACCTAGATTTGCTAGATACAAATGGATTTCAGGTAAAATTGAATGTAGTAGTAATCAAAGGGTTTAACGACAATGAAATCATTGATTTTATAGAATTGACCAAAGCGCGTAACATTCAGATTCGGTTTATCGAGTTTATGCCTTTTGATGGCAATCAATGGAATAAAGAAAAATTAGTTTCGTATGCAGAAATCATGACTATTGTTAATAACTATTATTCGGATATAAAAGTTGAACGTCTACTAGACAAACCAAATGATACTGCCAAAAATCATAAAATTACAATCCATAAAGGAAGCTTTTCCATAATTAGTTCCGTAACCAATCCGTTTTGTAGTACTTGTAACCGCATTCGTTTAACAGCGGATGGGAAATTAAAAAATTGTCTGTTTTCTAATTCAGAAACTGCTTTATTAGATACTTTAAGAGCTGGAAAATCCATCGAGCCACTCCTTTTTCAAAACATAAAATCCAAACATGCCATGCGAGGTGGAATGGATGACGACGCAAAATTTCAAAATCCAGAATTATTTTCTCAAAATAGAAGCATGATAAAGATTGGGGGATAAAAAATATATAGTTTTTACTAGAAATCTAAGCTAAAAGCATTTGATTTAAGACTAAAGATTGTATATTTTTGCAAAGTGAAAAACATTATATTCATAATTATAATCTCTCTATTTCTAAAACCAATTTTCCCGGTTATAGAATACGCAGTCAATTATGAATATATATCAAAAGTTCTTTGTGTAAACAAAGCAAAACCGATGATGCATTGTAACGGAAAATGTCATTTAATGAAAGAATTGGCAAAAGCTTCTGAAGCAGAAAAACCAATTTCTTCCGATAAAAAAACGGCACAACAAGTAGCAGAACTCTTGTTTTTTGAAGAAATTCAATCCATTTTAATCTCAAAAAACAGTTTTTTTAATAAAGAAAAAGTCAACAAATCCTATTCTAATTTATATTCTTATTGCAATAGTGATGCTGTTTTTCATCCCCCTACTCTAATTTCTTAAAGAGCACAAATTCAGAATGCTTACTATTCCCGTTTCTTAAATGGGAACAAATCGCGTATGCTATTTTTAGAAAAAATTAATTTCTATAACGCATGCAAAACAACAAGTAGTGTAAAATAAAATCTTAAAAATGAAATTTCAATTAAAAAATATACTAGCTGTAATGGCTATGGCATGTGCATTATTTTCCTGTTCAAAAGAGGAAGAAAACATTAGTGGACAAGGAAATATAGGGCTAGAATTTGACAATGTTTTTGGTAGTGCCGACTTAATTTTAAACACACAAAGCAATGTAACTTCTCAAGGAGAGACCTTAAAAATCTCAGATGTAAAATATATTGTAAGTAATATTGTTTTGACAAAAGAGGATGGAACAAAATTCATTTATCCTAAAAGCGAAAGTTATTTTGTTGTAGATGAGTCAAATACTCTTACGCATGAAATAGAATTAGAAAAAATACCAGCAGGGAATTATACTAAAATCACTTTCGGAATAGGCGTTGATAAAGCACAATTTGATTTAGGAGCAACTGGACAAGGCGATTTTTTAACAAAAGCACAAGATGCAGGAATGATGTGGTCATGGTCAGCTGGATATAAATTCGTTCTTTTCGAAGGAATGTTTACTTCATCTACAGTAACAACCGACACCATGTTTATGGTACACACTGGTCAAACAGGGACAAATTATAATTATACTGAAATCACTCTGGATTTGCCATCAAAAGCTATGGTTAGAACAAACATAACTCCTGATGTCCATATTTTTGCCGATGTAGCCAAAATCATTGATGGTAACAATAAAATTCTGCTCAGCGATAACAATATGGGAGGAATGGGCGCTATGATTATGGGCGGAGCTAATTTGCCATTGATTACTGCTAATCTCAACGGAATGTTTACAGTTAATCATGTTCATAACAACTAAATCTAAATCAAAAAAGCGGATGGCCATAATTACTTGGCTTTCTGCTTTTTTACGAAAAAAATAAAAATGAAAACAAAGTATCTGTTGTTGCTCATTTTGCCTTTATTTTGGAACTGTACAGATGATGATGATGTTTATCAAAATATTCCGTTGGTTCTAAATGTTCCTGCTAATTTTCCCCCTTTGGTATATAATTTAGCAAACAATCCACCAACTCAAATAGGATTTGAACTAGGGAAAAAACTTTTTTATGAAGGGAAATTGTCCTCTGACGGAATAGTTTCCTGTGGATTTTGCCATATTCAAGAAAATGCATTCACACACCACGGACACACTCTTAGTCACGGTGTTAATGATGCCATTGGGTCACGAAATACACCTGCAATTCAAAATCTAGCCTTTCAATCCACTTTTATGTACGATGGAGCAACTTCGCATTTAGATTTGCAACCCATAATTCCATTCACA
This sequence comes from Flavobacteriaceae bacterium, assembly GCA_947443815.1. GTDB lineage: Bacteria > Bacteroidota > Bacteroidia > Flavobacteriales > Flavobacteriaceae > Flavobacterium. Next base: position 3,353 of record CANEXR010000020.1, read on the forward strand.
AGCAAAACCGAAATGAATGGCAATTTTTCAAATGCAATAGCTATGATGAAAGCGGATCCAGAATATCAAAAGTTGTTCAAAAAAGCTTTTTCAAATGGTTTAATCAATCCAGAGAATATGCTCAAAGCCCTAAGTCAGTTCATGGTAATGATAACATCTTCAAATTCTCGTTTTGATAAATACCGTCGTCAGGAAGTATCAGGAATTTTAACCAAAGAAGAATTGGAGGGATATTCACTTTTCAAACAAAAATGTACTTCTTGCCATGCAGGGGATTTATTTACAGATAATTCTTTTAGAAATAATGGATTGACCGTGAATCCAATTCTAAACGATGTAGGCCGTTATCGCGTATCTGAGCAAGCTGAAGATTTGTATAAATTCAAAGTGCCTAGTTTGCGAAATATAGAAAAAACAGCGCCATATATGCACGACGGAAGGTTATTTACTTTAGAAGCGGTATTAGAACATTACAATTCTGGGGTAGTAAATTCAGCAACTCTAGACCCCATTCTAAATAAAAATGGCAACTTAGGCATACCATTAACAACTTTTGAAAAAACAAAAATAATTGCCTTTTTAAAAACATTGACAGATAATGAGTATCTTACAAATCCTCGTTTTTCAGAATACTAATAGGAAGCTATATCCTGCTGTACAATGCAAGTCCTCACAGCAATAGCTGTTTTTCAAAGCCATAAAAAGAGCTTCCGTTGGTCGCTTTTTTATGACATGAAAAACTAGCTTTTGCTGCTCCGGGCTTTCCTTTTCCATCAGGGCTAAAAAAAACTACAACAATGAAAAAATATGCATTACTTTTTTTACTACTTTTTCAATGCGCATCAGCTGCTGAAAAGGATAGTTTAAACTCCGGAAATCCATTTGCAAAATACCAATTTACTTTTTTACAAGATGAAGAGGAAGACTTTTGTGATGCCTGTGGATGCTCGGCCAGTGGAGGGAGTATGGGATTTGCCTCCATGCTAAATTCTAATTTTGTGGGAATTCGGTATTTTAATCAGCAATACAAATCTAATGATGGTTTGTATAGCAATTCCCCTTGGCACACAGAAAACTTCAATACCATTCAAGTTTGGGCAAGAATACCGATTAAAGAAAATTTTCAAGTTTCAGTATTGATACCCTATCAATTTCATAATAGAGAAACCAATTTGGGAAACCAAAGCATCAGCGGTATCGGTGATATGACTCTATTGGCAATGTATCGATTGTATCAAACCCATAAAGACAGTACTTTTTTTGTACACACCCTACAATTAGGTGGTGGAATAAAAGTGCCAACTGGACGATTTGATCAAGCGAATACAACAGGAAGTGTCAACCCAAGTTTTCAAGTAGGAACCGGAAGTTGGGATTATCTGCTAGCCACAGAATACACAATCCGAAGAAAAAAATACGGATTAAACAGCATGTTGAATTATGTAATTAAAACCGAAAATCAAGAAAAATACCGTTTTGGAAACCAATTCAATTATGCTGCAACATTTTTTTATTTGTATGAAAAAAAGGAACTGTCATTTGCACCCCAAATCGGATTTGCTGGCGAAGTATACCAAGGTAATTATCAACACAGTCAAAAATTAGCAAATACTGCAGGAACTATTCTTTTTGGGAAATTAGGTTTCGAAGTCGGGAAAAAGGCCTTGTCAATGGGTTTAAATGCAATGTTGCCCATCAGTCAAAATCTAACAGGAGGCAATGTAGAAGCCCAATATCGATGGAGTATCAATTTAAATTATAGTTTGTAAATCCTAATTTTTTATAAAAACACAAACTCGACAGTTTTCCAAGACCTGTCGGGTTTACTCTATAATTCCTTCAATTAATTTTTAAATCCTAAATTTTTTTATAAAAACACAAACCCGACAGTTTTCCAAAACCTGTCGGGTTTACTCTATAATTCCTTCAATTAATTTTTAAATCCTAAATTTTTTATAAAAACACAAACCCGACAATGACTTGTCGGGTTTACCATATTTACTATTTACTCCTTCAATCGACATGCTTTCACGGCTCCATCAACCACTACTTCAGTCATTCCAAGAGTTGATAAATTCTTCATTGCCTTATCCCATTTCTTACCACTCAATTCCGATTTTATTTTCAACAAACCAAATTCCATTTGATTGCTATTAGCTTCCAAAATAGCAACAATTAATTTTTCATCCTCTTCTAATTCCACTTGAACTTGTGTTTTCTCTGGACGCATCTGTGGAAAAAACAACACTTCTTGAATAGAAGAATTGTTTGTCATCAACATCGCCAATCGGTCAATTCCAATACCAATTCCCGAAGTTGGGGGCATACCATATTCTAAAGCACGAATAAAATCTTGATCAATAAACATCGCTTCGTCATCTCCTTTTTCGGACAAACGCATTTGTTCTTCAAAACGTTCGCGTTGATCAATTGGGTCATTTAATTCAGAATAAGCATTTGCCAATTCTTTTCCGTTAACCATCAATTCAAAACGTTCTGTCAAATCTGGGTTATCTCGGTGTGATTTGCATAGCGGTGACATCTCTTTTGGATAATCGGTAATGAATGTAGGTTGCACATATAAATGCTCACATTTTTCACCAAAAATTTCATCAATTAATTTGCCTACGCCCATTGTAGCATCAACTTCCAAGTGCAATTTTTTGGCCACTTCCAGTAATTGTTCTTGACTCATTCCCGCTACATCAAAACCAGTATGTTCTTTTATAGCTTGAAGAATCGGTACTCTAGGATAAGGCGCCTTGAAATCTATCTTTTTATCACCTACTGTTACTTCAGTTGTTCCATGAACATTCAAAGCTATTTTTTCGAGTAAGGACTCTGTCGTATCCATCATCCAATGATAGTCTTTATAAGCCACATAAAATTCTAAAACTGTAAATTCTGGATTGTGCGTTCTGTCCATTCCCTCATTACGAAAATCTTTTGCAAACTCATATACACCGTCAAATCCACCTACAATCAATCTCTTTAAATACAATTCGTTTGCAATTCTCAAATACAAAGGAATATTTAAAGCATTATGATGCGAGACAAACGGCTTTGCCGAAGCACCACCCGGAATAGGTTGCAAAATTGGAGTTTCTACTTCCAAATATCCTTTTTCATTCAAAAAAGTACGAATCGTATTCGTGATTTTCGTTCTTTTTATAAACGTATCTTTCACATGATCATTAACAATCAAATCCACATAGCGGCGACGGTATCTTTGTTCAGGATCTGCAAAAGCATCATGCACTTTCCCATCAGCATCCGTTTTTACCACAGGAAGTGGTTTTAGCGACTTAGCCAAAACAGTTAATCCATACACATGTACCGAAATTTCACCCACCTGCGTTTTGAAAACTGTACCGCGAATCCCAATAAAATCACCAATGTCTAGCAGCTTTTTGAAAACCACATTGTACATCGTTTTTTCCTCATCCGTCGAAATATCATCTCGCGAAACATATACTTGTATGCGTCCTTCAGCATCTTTCAATTCCGCAAATGACGCCTTTCCCATGATGCGTTTTCCCATCAAACGACCCGCCAAAACAACCTCTTTTCCCTCGTATTTTTCAAAATCAGCTAAGATTTCGCTAGAATATGCAGTGGTGATAAATTCGGCCGCAGGATAAGGTTCGATGCCTAAATTGCGCAATTCGGTAAGTGCTTCTCTACGTAATATTTCTTGTTCGGATAATGCCATTATGTTCTGATTTTAAGAGCGCAAAGATAGTCTTTATGTCTGAAAATTACAAAATCAAAAATGATTTCTTTCAAGCATTTTCTCCCTATAAAATACACGTAGTTGAGGCTTTTTTTGGAGCACAACTTTAATCCATTTCAAAACGACTCCTCCCGCTATCATTCCAATCTTTTTTATCGTTTTAAAAAAAACGATAAAAAAGGATTTTCCCTTCTATCGGGGCTATTCCATTACTTTTTCTTTTTCAAAACAACATCAAAAATAAAACGAATCATTGTACATTTGACAGCAATAATCATTTTAAAATCCAAATGAAAAAATACATTTCTTTATTGTTAATACTACTTATCAGCAGTTGTCAAATCACAGAAACCATTCATTTAAACCCAAATGGCAGCGGTACTATCGTAATTTCAAAACTCCGTGACGAACAAAGTTACATGCAAGTAGCAGGCGAAAATTATTCGAAAGAAGAAAAATTTGAAGATACCACTTATGTATTTCATGATTTTATAACAAAATACGAAGCAACATTCTCAAAACTTCCCGCTTCCGAAAAAACTATTTTTCAAAAATTTGCAAACGTCAATGTTCATATCAAAAAAAGCTCTTACGAAAAAGAATATAAAACCACAATAACTCAAAACTTCAATACCATAACAGAAGTTCCTGATTTATATAAAACCGAAGAATATGTTGATGATTTAATCCATAATTATGCCTTGACCGCCGAAGAACATTATTATAAAGTCAATTACACTTTTGACGGAAGTCTTTTCAAAAGAATGGTAACCATAACCGATGCAGTACAATTAACCAAACAACAAGACCAAATAAAAGAATTGAAAAACCGCTATTCACAATTCAAAATCAACCAACCGTATGTTTTAAAGTATTATTTTCCAAGAAAGATAAAATCAGTATCAAACGCCAATGCAAAAATAAGCGAAGATAAAAAAACATTGGAACTACAATTCCTGATTACGGATTGTGTTGTAAATCCAGAAAGTACCAATCTTGAAGTGCTTTTAGAATCAGAAGCAATCGATTAAAAAACCTTTTAAGAAAAAGGATACACTCAAAACTTTGTACCTTTGCAAAAATAAATCTTAGATTCTTTGTGTAGGAGAACCTTAGCGCCTTAGAAAAAAATGAACAAAACCATCCAACTTCAAGATTTAGCAAACAAAGATTACAAGGAAACTTGGGAATATCAAGAAGAATTGTTCAAAGGAATTGTGGACTTAAAAATCAAAAATAGAAGAGAAGAAACGAGTTTGCCAACACCTAATTATTTCCTGTTTGTAGAACATCCGCACGTTTATACTTTAGGTAAAAGCGGGGATTTAAGTAACTTGCTTTTATCCGAAAAACAACTCGAAGCTAAAGGCGCTACTTTTTACAAAATCAATCGTGGTGGCGATATTACCTATCATGGACCTGGACAAATTGTAGGTTATCCAATTATAGATTTAGAAAACTTCTTTACAGATATTCATAAATACTTGCGTTTTCTGGAAGAAGCTATTATCCTAACCTTACAAGAATACGGAATTGAATGTGGTCGTAGCGAGGGCGAAACCGGAGTTTGGTTAGGTGTTGGAACCCCATTTGCAAGAAAAATTTGTGCGATGGGCGTGCGCGCCTCTCGTTGGGTAACCATGCACGGATTTGCACTCAATGTAAATGCCAATTTGGGTTATTTTGATAATATTATTCCCTGTGGTATTCGTGGTAAAGCGGTAACTTCTTTGCAGGTAGAATTAGGCGTTGAAAAAGTAGATGAAGCTGAAGTGAAAGCAAAAATCCTGAAACATTTTGCCCAATTATTTGAAGCGGAATTTGCGGTTTCTTAAAACGGTATTATCAGAAATTATAGTTCCAATTTTAACTGTTCCGGCAGCAATCGAAAACTCATTCGGTGGTATTTTGTAACCCCAAATTTCCGAATCGCTTCCCGATGTTCTTTCGTAGGATACCCTTTATTTTGTTTCCAATTGTACATAGGAAACTCCTCATGAATGCGATTCATATACGCATCGCGATACGTTTTTGCTAATACAGAAGCTGCAGCAATACTCATGAATTTAGCATCGCCTTTTATAATACTCACATTAGGAATCGTTTTTAATAATTCTATTTCCGTTTTAGAAAATTGTTTTCCAAATGTGTTTTTTAATCCTAATTTCGCATTCAATAATCGATTTCCATCTACGATAATAAATTCAGGAGTCGGATTTAATTTCAAAATGCATTCCTGCATTCCTTTCATTGAAGCATTTAAAATATTTATTTCATCAATTTCTTTTGGCTCCAAATGAACCACTGCAAACGCAATGGCTTGTTGCTCAATAATTGGTTGTAATTTTTCTCGTGCTTTTTCGGATAATTGCTTGCTGTCATTCAGAATTTCATTTTCAAAACCAAAAGGAAGAATTACGGCAGCAGCAGTAACCGGACCAGCTAGGCAGCCACGACCCGCTTCATCAGTTCCTGTTTCTATTTCAAAATCAGAATAATTATTTAGTAACATTTGTGATTTTTTAAAAGACAAATATTGCATTTTTTTCTTTAAAAGGCTTTATTTATGCCCTATTTCATTTAACATTCTTTAAATAAATGAATTTTTTATTTATACGCTTTTATCATTTACCTTTGCCACAATAAAAATGGTAAGAACTGTAGCCTAATTATATCTTTTTCAAATGAGAATTTTCTTTTTTTTAATTTTTTTGGCATTTCCGATAATGTTGTTTTCTCAAAATGGGAAAGAATTAGACTTCAGTACTAAATACCGAAGCGGTTTGGATACAACCAAAACCAAAAAGCCAGAAAAAGTGGCTACCATTGATATGTATCGAGTGATTACTTTAGAAAGAGATACCACTTACATTGATACTTCTTTGACGATTCAAAAAGAATACAGCCACAATTACTTAAGGAAAGATAATTTTGGACTTTTGCCATTCGCAAATGATGGACAAACATACAATACGCTGCAATACAGTTTAACTGATTTTTCACCTTTGCCCGAATTTGGATTCAAAGCAAAGCATTTTAATTTTTTAGAAGCCAATCAAATCAGGTATTGTTCCGTAGCTACTCCAGTTACCGAATTGTATTTTAAAACTACCCAACAAAAAGGGCAGTCTGTAGATTCTTTTATCACATTGAATACCTCTGAAAACCTAAATTTTTCTATGGCTTACAAAGGATTACGTTCAGTAGGAAAATACATCAATCAATTATCAAGTACGGGAAATTTTAGATTTACCGTAAGTTACAATACTAAAAACAAACGCTATTTTACTAATGTGCATTATACTTATCAAGATATTTTGAATGAAGAAAATGGAGGTATTACTACCGTTGAAGATTTCGAAAGTGAAAATATAGATTACAAAAACAGACAAAGATTAGAAGTTTATCTTACCGACGCTAAATCTTTTCTGAAAGGGAAAAGATTTTTTGTAGATCATTTTTTTAGAGTTAACGGTACACAAGGAGCCAATAATTTATATGTTAACCATCAATTTAATTACGAAAATAAATTTTTTGAGTACAATCAAGCTACTGTTCCTTCGACTGTAAACGGGACTTTTGTTGATAGATTTGGCGAATCTTTTAAAACTAGCAATATCAATGATCAAACGCATTATAATAAAATGTACAATAAGTTTGGTGTTGCATACGAGAATACAACTTTAGGAAAGTTTCAGTTTTTTATTGAAGATTTCAGGTCTAATTATTACTACAATCAAATCTTAATTTTTGATGATAGAATTGTGCCAAGCGCATTAAGCCAAAATATAAATAATGTAGGCGGTCAGTATGAATACCGTAAAAACAAATGGAATGGTAAATTTTTGTACTCCAGATCCATTACCAATCAGTCTTTATCAAATCTAAATGGGAAATTGCAATATGATATTAATGACGAAAATCAATTGACTTTTCAATATCAAAACATTAATAAACTACCCAACAATAATTATAATTTATATCAAAGTAGTTACATAGCTTATAATTGGTCCAATGATTTTAAGAATGAAAAAATAAATACATTGAATGTCAATGCTACTACTCCTTGGGTCAATGCGTCTTTGCAGTTTTCAATTTTGAAGGACCATTTGTATTTTGCAGATATTTCTAGTGCACAACAAATACTAGACAGGTCACAAATTATCGCTCCTGCACAATATGATGGAACGATAAACTATTTGTCTGTTAAAGTAAGTAAAGAGCTTAAATTCGGAAAATTTGCTTTAGATAATACCCTTTTATATCAAAAAACGGAGCAGCAAGATGCTATTTTAAACGTGCCAGAAATTGTTACTCGAAACACGCTTTATTTTACTAATTATTTCTTCAAAAAAGCATTGTATTTACAAACGGGAATCGTATTTAATTATTTTACAAGTTATTATGCAAATGATTATAATCCTGTAATTGGTGAGTTTTTTGTTCAAGAGAATAAGAAAATTGGTAATTTTCCCAATTTAGATTTTTTTGTTAATGCTCGTATTCAAAGAACTCGTATTTATTTCAAGGCAGAACATTTTAATTCCTCTTTGACAGGAAATAATTTCTACGCTTCGCCTAATAATCCCTACCGTGATTTTACTATTCGCTTTGGATTGGTTTGGAATTTCTTTCAATAATTTTGTAGGTTTAAAAATATAAACTTGCAGACTAATTAAATTCATCCCGTTAGTCTGAAGGATTGCGTTACTATTTTATAACAAAATGCTATATTTGTGTTAGAATTTATCAATCAATAAAAAAGAAATTCAATGCAGTACGCAGAAAATATATTAGGCACAATCGGTAACACTCCATTAGTAAAACTCAATAAGATAGTTTCCGGAGTTGATGCTTTGATATTAGCAAAAGTAGAAACCTTCAATCCAGGAAATTCCGTAAAAGACCGAATGGCCGTAAAAATGATTGAAGATGCAGAAGCAGATGGTCGATTGAAACCGGGTGGAACTATCATCGAAGGTACTTCTGGAAATACAGGAATGGGATTGGCCTTAGTAGCCATTGTAAAAGGATATAAATTAATCTGTGTCATATCCGACAAACAATCTAAAGAAAAAATGGATATTCTACGTGCAGTTGGTGCTAAAGTAGTCGTTTGTCCTACTGATGTAGAGCCAACGGATCCCCGTTCGTATTATTCTGTTTCCAAAAGATTGGCCCAAGAAACACCTAACTCTTGGTATGTGAATCAATATGATAATTTATCAAATTCTATTGCGCATTATGAGCAAACGGGTCCAGAAATTTGGGCGCAGACCGAAGGTAAAATTACTCATTTTGTAGTTGGAGTAGGAACAGGAGGAACAATTTCAGGTGTTGGAAAGTACTTGAAAGAACAAAATCCCAAGATCAAAATATGGGGAATTGATACGTATGGTTCCGTTTTTAAAAAATACCACGAAACTGGAATTTTTGATGAGAATGAAATTTATTCTTATATCACAGAAGGAATTGGGGAAGATATTTTGCCAAAGAATGTTGATTTTTCTCTAATCGATGGATTTACTAAAGTAACAGATAAAGATGCCGCTGTCTATACCCGAAAAATTGCACTCGAAGAAGGTATTTTTGTTGGTAATTCAGCTGGAGCAGCCATAAAGGGATTGTTACAATTACAAGAACATTTCAAACCAGAAGATGTGGTTGTGGTGCTTTTTCACGATTCAGGGAGTCGTTATGTAGGCAAAATGTTCAACGATGACTGGATGCGTGAACGAGGTTTTCTAGATGAAAATATAACCAAAGCTGAAGATGTTATCAAAAATCATATCGATAAACCATTGATTGTTGTTCGTACAGAAGAATTGGTTTCGCATGCTATTGAACGCATGCGTAAGTATAATATTTCGCAAATTCCAGTAGTTGATATCACTGGATTTGTTGGCTCTGTTGATGAAACCGATTTATTTAGAAGTTATGTAGCGGATAAAAACGTAGCGGATAAACCCATCAAAGAAGTTATGGGAAAACCTTTTCCAATTGTAAAATTAGGAACGCCAATCGAAGAGGTTTCTAAATTATTTACTAAAGAAAATGATGCCGTTTTGGTTGAACTTGAAAATAAAAACCACCAAATTATTACTAAGTCGGATATTATAATGTCGATGAAGTAAACCTGGTTTAAATTAATTTAGCATATACCTGCAAGGTCTTTTTTGAACTTTGCAGGTTTTTTTGTTTTTTGAAGTTGTCTGAATTGGTATTAGATAAAACAGACAGGATATTTTAAACTAAATATTTTGTAACTTAAAAACAGTTATTATTGAGGTCATTCGAAGCAAAAAATCTTTTTTTTGTTACAAAAGTATCTTTTAAAAAAAAATAATTGAAAATGCGGAAAACCGTAAAGAAACATTTTTCAGCTTGTATATTTTTGAGAAAATAAAAAATAAAAGATGGAAATAGAATTAGTAAAAAACAGAATTTCAGCTATTCATGGTGTTTGGAGTGCTTTAGGAGACAGCTTAGACAGCTTTAAGTATGGTCAAATGCACGAAAGTTTTGTGGTAGAAATCATTTCGGAATATTGTATTGGTAAAGGCTATCAAGTCGATGGTTTTCCCATGCAAAAACGGGAATTAGCAAAAGTAAACGAAGTATATAATGAAGATTATTTTTGTTACGATCGTTACATTAAATACTTAGATGTTTTAGCAACCAAAGTTGAAGAGGTATTAGAATTAATGTTTTTTTATTCTTCGACTTTCTGGCCAGGTCATTTTGATGATAAAGAAAGCTACAAACAGACCTTGTTAGATAATATTAGTTGTGATGTTTATGAGATTGATTTTTGAGCTTTAGCCTAAAGAATTAAGAGCATAAAAATTAAAGACTATGTTTATTAAATTATATTTGTACTTCGATGAAAGAAGTACCAATAAATAGTTATATAACAAACTTTCATTATGATAAATTAGTATGCTCTGATGACTTTCACTGCCATAGATTTTGAAACTGCCATAGGATTTCACCCTTGTGCTGTAGGTATAATAACTGTAGAAAATGGAGTAATTGTTGATGAATTTGTTAGCTTAATTAAACCGCCAAACAATGTTTATTCTCCTTATACCATACAAGTTCATGGAATTTATCCTAGGGATACTATGCATGCAAAATCATTTGCTCAAGTCTTTCCAGAAATACAAAAGAGGCTTGAAAACCGAGTAATTGTTGCCCATAATGAAAGTTTTGACAGGAATGTTTTGTCTAAATCAATGGCGCTTTACAATTTAGATTATGCCGATTTAAACATCGCATCTCGTTGGGAATGTACCGTAAAAATTTATAGAGAAAAAGGGTTAAAGCCAACAAAACTCAGTGATTGTTGTCGTGAAATGAAAATTCAGTTAAACCATCATGAAGCTTTATCCGATGCACGGGCTTGCGCAAAATTATATTTATTGAAATAAAATTCTTTCATTTTATTTTTTTTGACTATCTTAGATTTTAATCTATACGCCAATATTAAAAGTCAAAATCATGAAAGAAGATTTTCTTCATTATCTCTGGAAATATAAAAAATTTGATACTTTACATCTAAAAACGATCAATAAGGAAGCCATAACGATTAGCCATGTAGGACACTATTTAGAATTAGCAGGTCCAGATTTTTTTAATGCTCAAATTACTATTGGCAACCAAAAATGGGCCGGTAATGTTGAAATTCATATCAAATCTTCTGATTGGTATGTGCATCATCATGAGAAAGACGTTGCTTATGAAAATGTAATTCTTCATGTCGTTTGGGAACATGATATTGAAATTTTTAGAAACGATAATACAGAAATTCCTGTTTTGGAACTCAAGAATTTTGTTGCTCAAGAAACGCTATTCAATTATCAAGCATTACTGTCTCCAAAATCATGGATTTTTTGTGAGAAACAATTAAAGGAAATTGATACATTCATCCTGAAAAATTGGCAGGAACGTTTATTTTTTGAACGCTTAGAAAGAAAATCAAAGCCCATTTATACCTTGCTTGAACAAACCAACCAAGATTGGGAAGCCGTATTATTTTGCCTTTTAGCAAAGAATTTTGGATTAAATACAAATGGAGATTCCTTTTTTAAAATGGCACAATCCATCCCTTTTTCAATAATTAGAAAGGAAAGTTTTGAAATCGAAAATTTAGAAGCCTTGATTTTTGGACACACCGGTTTATTAGCTTCAGATAAAGAAGATGTTTATTTTCAAGATTTAAAATTCAGGTATTTTTATTTACTTCATAAATACCAAATTGAGAAAATAATTTTGGAGCCCGTACAATTTTTTAAACATCGCCCAGATAATTTTCCAACGATACGGCTTTCTCAATTGGCAGGACTTTATCACTGTCATCAAAATTTATTTTCTAAAATTTGCAAATTAAATAGGGTAGAGGATATTTACAAAGTTTTCAATGTATCTGCCTCAAGATATTGGCAAAATCATTATCAATTCGACAAAGAAAGCCCGAAGAAAAAGAAGTCTCTTTCGAAATCATTCGTCGATTTGTTAATAATAAATACTATTATTCCACTTCAGTTTGCTTACGCCAAAAGCCAAGGAAAAGAATTTTCAGAGGAATTAATTCATCTCCTTGAAAATGTGGCTCCTGAAAAAAATGCAACCTTAGATAAATTTAATTCATTTGGATTAAAATCTCAAAATGCTTTTGAAACACAAGCTTTATTACAGCTTAAAAATGAATATTGCAATTCAAGTAAATGCCTCGATTGCGCCATTGGGATTAGCTTACTCAAAAAAGAAGGAAGTTAGCGGGTAGTGGCTTGTAATAATAATGTAAATTTGCTTTTGATTCCTAAAACAACAAATTTCATAAAATGTCAGTAGTCTTAAAGCTTAAATTCTTTTTCGAAAAACATGGGTTTCATGTTTCTTCTCGGTTAGCCGATACTTTAGGAATGCGCGCAAGCAGTGTACGTTTGTTTTTTATCTATTTATCCTTTGTTACTGTAGGATTATGGTTTGCTGTATATTTAACTTTGGCTTTTTGGATGCGCTTAAAAGATTTAATTCGAGCAAAAAGGACTTCGGTTTTTGATTTATAAAAAAAGGGATTTAAAGTATTGTGAACTTTTAATCCCTTTTTTAATTTTATTTTTTTGTCTATTCTTTAGTATTGTTTAAAACACTATTTTTCTTTCCGTAAAAAAAATAGAATAAGATACCGATTGCCATCCAAGCAAAAAGTCTTAACCAGTTTGTCCAACCTAATCCAGCCATCATCAACACACATGTAATAACACCTAAAATTGGTACTAACGGAACAAATGGTGTTTTGAATTCTCTAACCATATTTGGTTCTTTTTTTCTTAAAATAATTACAGAAACGCATACAAGTGAAAAAGCAAATAGCGTCCCAATACTTGTCATATCACCTACAATATCACCTGGGATAAATGCTGCAAAAGCTCCTACGATTACAAAAATAACGATATTGGCTTTGTATGGTGTTTTATATTTTGAATGTAAATCACTAAACATTTTAGGTAATAATCCATCTTTACCCATGGCATAGAATACTCTTGATTGTCCCAATAACATAACTAAAATAACAGATGAAAAGCCAGCCAAAATAGCTACTGTAACCAATTGGCCTAACCAAGCATATCCAATCATGTATTTATTGATAGCAAATGCTACTGAAGCTTCTTTACCACCAGTTCTAAAATCTTCAACAGTGGCCACACCAGTCAAAACATGAGCAAAAAGAATATACAAAACGGTGCAAACTGCCAAGGAACCTAGAATTCCAATAGGCATATTTCTCTTAGGATTTTTGGTTTCTTGTGCCGCTGTACTTACTGCATCAAATCCTATAAATGCAAAAAATACCGTTCCAGCTGCCCCTATAATTCCCCAAAAACCTCCAAAATGATGATCAATTCCATGCTCATCCGTAAAAATTGAACTTGGTGGTATATAAGGTGTGTGGTTAGCGGGATTTACAAAGTTCCATCCAATGATGATGATAAGTACAACAATTGTTACTTTGACAACTACTATAATTCCATTTACAAATGCAGATTCTTGAATTCCTTTTATCAATAATAAACTAATAAGCCCAACAATAAATAAAGCCGGTAAATTAATTAATCCATGTTCCCCAGTTTCTAAATTGGATTGAAAAGGAGAATGAGATAAAGAATAAGGTATAGGACTTATATGGAGGACATTGACCAGTAGATTATTTAGATATTCACTCCATGCAATTCCAACAGTTGCTGCACCAACAGCATATTCAAGTATTAAGTCCCAACCAATAATCCAAGCTAGAAATTCCCCCATTGTTGCATAAGTATAAGTGTATGCACTACCTGAAATTGGGATTGAGGAAGAAAGTTCAGCATAACATAAGCCTGCTAATGCACATCCAATAGCCGCTACAATAAAAGCAATTGTTACAGAAGGACCTGCATTTTGTGATGCTGCCATTGCAGTTCTCACAAATAATCCAGCTCCTATAATTGCTCCAATTCCTAGTGCAATTAACGACCATGCTGTAAGTGTTCTTTTTAATCCTTTTTCTGAATCAGCAGCTTCTGCTAATAGCTGGGATAAAGGTTTTCTTTTCCAAATTGACATATATAGTTAGTTAAGTTATTATTAAGTTCCAAATGTATTCTTTTTTGTAAAAAATAAAAACAATATTGCAGTTTTAAGTTATAAAAAAAAGAACAAAATGCTGTTTTTTATTGATAATCCCTTTTTTAACACTGACATATACCCTAAAATCCTTAATATTAAATTTTCTGATTGGGATTAATATTTTTGCTTCTAATATCAATATGTAGTAAATTATTTATATTTTTATAAATGCTAAAAATAAATAATTGTAATGATGGGTTTTAAAACGATACAAGCATATTTCAATTTTTCAAAAGAGCAACGAATAGGTATTTTTTTGCTTTTTGTGATTATTGTGGTATTACAAACTATTTATTTTTTTGCCGATTTTAGTGCAATCTCAAAAAAATATCCCGAAGAACAAAAATGGTTTTCATTTCAAATGCAAATTGATTCTATGAAAGCATCAACCCAAAGTTTTATCCCAAAACAATATCCTTTCAATCCTAATTTTATTACGGACTATAAAGGCTATAAATTAGGCATGTCTGTTGCTGAAATAGATAGATTATTAATTTATAGAAAACAAAATAAATATGTCAACTCATCAAAAGAGTTTCAAAATGTAACTAAAGTTTCAGATTCATTATTAGGTGCGATTGCTCCTTATTTTAAATTTCCAGATTGGGTCAATCAGAAAAAAGATTTTAGTAGTAGTAAAAAATACAATTATACGGCTTTCGCCAAAAAAGATAAAGTAGTTCCAACCGATATTAATCTGGCAACCCAAGAGGATTTGAATAAAATTTATGGAATCGGTGATGCAATTTCGCTTCGAATTTTGAAACAAAAAGAAAGTTTGGGTGGGTTTGTTTCAATGGAACAACTAAACGAAGTTTGGGGGCTTTCTCCCGAAGTTATTGAAAAATTGAACCTGCATTTTAAAATTGTAGCACTTCCAAACTTTAAAAAAATAGCAATCAATTCCGCTTCATTAAAAGATCTTTCTCAATTCCCATATTTTAAATATCCGTTAGCTAAACAAATCATAACGTTTCGTAGTATGAATGGCGATATTAAAAATATTGAGGATTTAATAAAAATTAAGGGTTTTCCTGCTGATAAAGCAAAAATAATTGACTTATATTTGGACTTTTAAATAAAACAGGGTACAATGAACTTCGATTATAATGAAACGCAATCTATGATTGCACAATCAATACGAGATTTTGCAGAGCTGAATATTAGACCTCATATAATGGAGTGGGATGAGGCGCAAACTTTTCCGATTCCGTTATTCAAAAAATTAGGAGAAATGGGATTTATGGGCGTTTTAGTCCCAATTGAGCTAGGAGGTTCTGGGTTAGGATATCATGAATATGTGACTATTATTGAAGAAATATCCAAAGTAGATCCATCAATAGGGTTGTCTGTTGCAGCACATAATTCTTTGTGTACTAATCATATTTTGACATTTGGTAATGAAGAACAAAAGAAAAAATGGATTCCAAAATTAGCTACTGGCGAGCACATTGGTGCTTGGGGATTAACGGAGCATAACACGGGATCAGATGCTGGTGGAATGAACACCATAGCAAAAAAAGAAGGTGATTTTTGGATTATCAACGGAGCTAAGAATTTCATTACACATGCTATTTCAGGTGATATTGCAGTAGTGATTGTTCGTACTGGTGAAAAAGGCGATTCAAAAGGGATGACTGCATTTGTTTTTGAAAAAGGAATGCCTGGATTTACTTCTGGTAAAAAAGAAAATAAACTAGGAATGCGTGCTAGTGAAACTGCTGAATTGATCTTTGATGATTGCAGAATTCCTGATGCCAACCGTTTAGGTGATGTGGGTCAAGGTTTTATTCAAGCTATGAAAATATTGGATGGAGGAAGAATATCCATTGGGGCGCTATCTTTAGGTGTTGCAAAAGGGGCTTATGAAGCGGCTTTGAAATATTCGAAAGAGCGGCATCAATTTGGAAAACCAATTTCAGAATTTCAAGGGATAGCATTTAAATTAGCAGATATGGCTACTGAAATTGAAGCTTCGGAATTGTTATTGCATAAAGCGGCATTTTTGAAGGAAGAAAATCGTCCAGTAACTACTTTGGGCGCTATGGCTAAAATGTATGCTTCCGAAGTTTGCGTAAAAGTAGCTAATGAAGCTGTCCAGATTCATGGTGGTTATGGCTACACGAAAGATTATCCAGTAGAAAAATTTTATAGAGACGCCAAATTATGTACAATTGGAGAAGGAACTACTGAAATTCAAAAAGTAGTCATTTCTAGAAATATTTTGAAAGATTAAAAAAATTAATATAGAGAGAAGAGTCAAGAAGCAAGAAATTGTAACTTGACTTTTTTGATTCAATCGATCCAGTTTTTTCTTATTCTATTTTCTTATTCAAAATAATTCATAATTCATAATTCATAATTCAAAATATTGATTACTTTTGCACACTTAAAGAAAGGGGGTGTCTATATTATGTTAATTATACCAATTAAAGACGGAGAAAATATCGATAGAGCGTTAAAACGCTACAAAAGAAAATTTG
>CANEXR010000021.1 GCA_947443815.1 Flavobacteriaceae bacterium
GTTGATATTATGATTCACCAAGGCCTTTTAGCGGAAGCCAAAAAACTATATTCTCACAAAGAATTAAATGCTTTGCAAACTGTTGGTTATCGCGAATTATTTAGCTATTTTGAGGGAGAAATTACATTATCATTTGCCATAGAAGAAATCAAAAAAAATACGAGACGGTTTTCTAAACGCCAACTCACATGGTTTAAAAGATCCGAAAATGTGAAATGGTTTGATTATTCATCTGATGTAATAGAAATCACAAATCATATTCAGAATTTATCAATATAAAATCAGAAAATCCAAATTACTCTACTATATGCCAATATCAAACCATTTCACTTCCATTTTAAGTAAAGATTGGGAAATCAATTTCACGCAATGTGCGCCAAATGGGTATTTAAAATATACTGAATTATGTAATTTATTACAGTTAACTGCTGCTGCACATTCGGAAATTGGGGGTATTAGTTTTTCGGATATGCAAGAATTTAATCAGGCTTGGGTATTAAGTAGAATGCGGGTTGAAATCACTGAATTACCTAAATGGCGAGATACCGTTACTGTAAAAACGTGGATTAATTCACTTGAAAATTCGCGTTCAATACGTGCTTTGGAAATGTATGTAAACGGAAAAAAAATAATTGGTTCTGAAACTTTTTGGGCTGTTTTCAATACAGAGAAGCGACGTCCAGAAGCTTTAGCTTTGCCATTTGAGCATTTCGAATTATTTCCTGAAGAAAAAGCTACAATGGAGACTTTTTCTAAAATAAACATTACTGATGAAAAAGAAATTGTTTTTGAAAGGACTGTTTTTTTATCGGACTTGGACATTGTTAATCATGCTAATAATGTAAAATATTTAGAATGGTGTTTGGATTTAGTGGATGAAAAACTAATTTTAAATCAAGCTATTAAAAGCTTCGAAATGAATTTTTTAAAGGAATTATCATGGAGAGACAATATACTTATTCATAAAAATAGTGCTGTAGAAAAAACTATTTTTAGTATCACAAAAGAGCACAAAACCTGCTTTGCATTACAACTGAATTGGAAATAAAATGAGTCTTTTCAATTGCATTTGAGTAATTTATTAAAAAATACAAAAAACATTTACTCAAAGCTTTTTTTGGGTTTAAAAAAATTATAAATCTTAACCCGTTTGGTGTAATTAAATTGTTTGATTCTTAATATTGTTTATTGGCCTGGCTTATCATCTTTTTGATTAGCTCTTTTTGGTGTTTCTAATTTAATATTTACCGTTTGAAACAAACCTAATTGAATACTTTGAGTCAAGTAACCTCTATATCCAAGCAACACACAATCATACATTTGTTGTTTTATGTTCTTTAAAAAAATGAACGTCGTGAACTTCTACTTTTGTAATATCTAATGAATGAGGAATTCCATTTATAGGACAAACACCTTGCAATTTATATCCGTAAAAACGGTTGTTTTGAGAACCACAAAACCTTTTTGAAAGAGCAGTTTCAAACTCGTTTTTACCTATTTTTATTTCCTATGACGAGCAAATATGCAAATCTCCAACGGCATACTATCCACCATAAAATAATCTTCAAATTCTAAAAACCGAGACGTAAATTTTGTTCTTACTTCTTCTAAAAAAAATCGTCATCTTTTATTCAACTGACTTCGCTCAATTAAATTGGAAATTTGTTCACTATTTATCTCTTTAAACAAGGGATTTTCATTATCAACAGACATAAATTTAGCTGTCAGACTCAATGCAACTACTTCTAAATCAGATATTTTTTTTCTGCTGACAACTGATTTCTCTAATTTGCAATTCAAAGAACTTATAACTTTAAAATGATTATTCACTATATTTAACATTGATTATTTATCGACTTCAAGATGCTTAATTTCAGTATTTTGACCAATATCTAATCCATTTATTTTACTTCAAATAATTACACTCTTCGTGTTAAATTAAAATATTTTTGTATGTAAATAATTTAAAAAAGTAAAACTGTTTTTTTTTAAAATTTTGAAAGATCAGTTATCATAAATGAATAATTGTTTGGCTTCTTTAAAAATTAACTTAAAAAAAAGTGTCTAAATTAATAAACACTTTTTTTAATATAATTATTTTTTATAAACCCATTTGTGTAATATTCTTTCTAAATCATACTGAATAATTGGTTTAGGTAAATAATCATTCATCCCAGCAGCAATACATTTTTCTTTATCCCCAACTAGAATACCTGCAGTTATTGCAATTATTGGAATGTGTTTAGATTCTTTTATTTTTCTAATTTCTTGTGTAGCTTCATATCCATTTTTGTTTGGCATTTGAATATCCATCAAAATAACATCCGGTTTTATTTTATTATATTGATCAACAGCTTCAACACCATCATTAGCTTCAAAAATGACACAATTAGGTATTATTTTTTTGACAAGTGTTTTTGCCAAAAGCATATTAATTTTATTATCTTCAACTATTAAAATTTTAGCTTCTTTCTCTTCTGAAAAAGCAATTGAATTATCATTTATAAGTGTATTTTTAATTGTTGTATTGGTCAATATTGATTCTTTTTTGGCATTATATGGAGGTGTTTTAAACTTAATAACAAAGAAGAAATCGCTGCCTTCACCATATTTTGTGATTAGTTCTAGTTTACTTCCCATTAATGCCAGTAGCTGATTCGAAATAGCTAATCCTAATCCAGTTCCTCCAAATTTTCGATTTGTTGAATTGTCTTCTTGTACAAATGATTTAAATATTTTTTCACTATTATCGTATTTAATACCAATTCCAGTATCTTTTACGGAGAATTTTATGATGGTTTCATTTTCTTCAGAAGTTGCTATCGCGTTAATTTTTAATTGAATACTTCCTGAGCTAGTAAATTTCACAGCGTTACTCAATAAATTAACTAATATTTGTTTTAAACGTAAAGAATCTGCTAAAACATATTGTGGTACCTTCTCTTCTATATTAAATACTAAATCTAATTTCTTTTGATTAACTTGATATTTAAATAAATCAATAACCTGACTTGCTAGTTTAAATAGATTTATTTTATCAACATTCAATTCAAATTTCCCAGATTCAATTTTAGAAAAATCCAAAACATCATTAACAATATGCATTAATAATGAGGCCGATTCATTAACAGTACTCATGTATTCAAATTGATTTTCTTTCAAATCCGATTTCATTAATAAATGGGTAAAGCCAATTATTCCATTTAATGGTGTTCTAATCTCATGACTCATATTAGCTAGAAAATCCGTTTTAGCTCTATTAGCAGCTTCGGCGTCTTCTTTAGCTTTTATTAATTCCGATTTAATCAAAATTCGAGTTGTGATATCAATGAAACTAATTACAACCTCATTAATTATACCATTTTCAATAAATACTGGAAAACCATTAACAAGAATCCAAACAATATCATTTTTTGAAGACCTCTTTACTCCAACAACAACATTTTTGATTGATTTTTTTGAATCTAAAATTTGACAAACAGGATATTGATCAAAACTCATTCTCGAATTATCTTCATTAAAAAAACACCATTCTGATTCTTTTATTGGGATATTTTCGATGTTGAGATCGACTAGTCCAAGTATCTCCTCAGCTTCTTGATTTTTATAAATAATCGAAGTATCTGGCGCATGTACAACAATACCTGCATCAAGATTATGCAATAGACCGCGGTACCGTTCCTCACTTTTCAGAAGTGCATAATCCGCTAATTTTGCTTTAGTGATATCACGAGAGAGACATATAAAATGGGTGTCATGATCTTCACTTTCTTCCATTGGTGCTATTGATAACTCAAACCAATGCAATCCATCAGGCAATATTAATGTATATTGGTGACCGCTAGAAAATCCTTTTTCTGAAGCTTCTCGTATTGCTAATAGACATATATCTGCTGCCTCTTTGGGTAAAACATCTGAAAATTTCTTCCCTAAAAACTGTTCAGCTGACATAGTCAATAAATCATCTTGTTTAGAATGATAATTATATATTTCACCATCAATACCAATTTCAAAAAGTAGATCTGGAATAGCATCGAGAATAGCTTCCATTTTTTTATTAATTTCTCTAAACTCCTCTTCGGCTTTTTTAAGATTTGTAATATCTAACATAGAACCAATAAAACGTATTGCTCTTCCATATTCATCTCTTATGATTATGGCTCTGTCATAAAAATTTCCATAACTCCCATCTGCACGTTGAAATCTAAATTCATCGGACCAAGTAGTAGAAGTTCCAGCATAAGTTTCTTCTAGCTTTTTGATAACTCGTTCACTATCGTCTGGATGAAGTTTAGACCTCCATATAGACCTATTGTCTATTTCGGCAAAACTTTCACTTCCAAAATTTAAAAGCTCAATAAAAGATTTATTATTCCAACTGTAACCTGTAACTAAATCAACTTCAAATATAGCATCATTAGTAGCAATCGAAATCATTTCAAATCTTTGATTAGCTATCCTAATTTCTTCTTCTACTTTCCTTTGTTCGGAAAGGTCAAGCCCCATTCCTAAAAGACATTTTTTGCCTTCGTATTCTATTGCTATTGAATTTACAAAATAGGGCATTTTATGCTTGTTTTTTGTATATAATTCTACTTCAATTCCTGCAGATTCTTTTTCAAAAACTGTTTTTGCTCTTGTTCTAATTTTTTCTTTTTCTTCATCATCAAAAAAATCAAGGGGATGCATTTTTTCAATTTCAGATGTATTATACCCCGTAACTTTCTCAAAGTTTTTGTTCCATTTTACTAATTTTCCAGATTTTTCGTAGAGATAAAAAATACCTGGTAAATTATTAATTACTGTTTCAGAGAGTTGTTTTTCTTTTAATATAATATCTTCGGAAATTTTACGCTCTGTAATATCTGTTGCGGTTCCAATGTAGCCAACAATTTCATTTTTTGAATTTTTTTCAGGAATTGCCTGTCCCATTACCCAAGTTATAGTATTGTCAGAACGCAAAAATCGAAATTCAGAGTTATTAACTTCTTTCAATGCTGTTGATTTCTTCCAGTTGTTTATTAACTCTTCTCTATCATCGTCATGAACTGCCTTAATCCAACCTTCGCCCATAGCTTCTTCAAATGACACACCCGAAATTTGACACCATTTGGAATTCACATAAGTAGTATTCCCATCAGCATCGGTTCTAAAAATACCTACTGGTGATACTTCAGCTAATGTATTATAGCGTTGTTCGCTTTCGGAAACAGCTTGAACCGCTTTTTTTCTTAATGTTTCTTTTTCTATAATTTCAATAGCAAAACATACATCTTCAGTAGCTTTTTCTAATAATGCAATTTCTTCAGCATCAAAAAAATCTTTTTCTTCTGAGTAAAAAGCAAAAGCACCTATTGTATTTCCGAATTTTTTTATTGGTAGTGTCATTAAGGATAAATAGCCTCTATCTATAGCCTCTTTTTTCCAAGGACGTATTTGAATATCGTTTTCAATATCATTACAAACACAGTATTTCCCCTCTTTTATTGTAGTTACAATTGGACCTTTTCCTTTTTCTGTTTTATCTGTTAAGTCAAAATCAATGTCTGAGTGATAGCCATTATCTTCACCAGCAATCATAACTGGGATTACCTTTTTGTTGTCTTCATCAACCATTCCGATCCAAGCCATTTTAAACTTCCCTAATTCTACCGCTATAGTACAGGCTTCAATAAACAAACTTTTTTGATCCGTAACACGAACAATCATTTGATTCATCTGACTGATAAAAAGGTATAATCGACTGGCTTTAATTATTTTCTTTTCTGCAATTTTTCTTTCAGTAATATCAATAATAACTCCATGCCAAAGTGTGGCACCGCTAGGATCTCTGGTTGGAATTGAATTCCCCTCGAGCCAAATATTTCCTTTTCTGGGATGAGAATAGCGAAATTCATTTTTCCAAGGAGTTAAATCTCTGGCCGACTCCTCTATTCTCTTATTAATATTAATTCGATCCTCCCAATTCGATAAATCAAAGATTTTTGTAGCATCATTTTCAATTTCTTCAAAATTAAAACCAAAAATCTCTTCAATAGCACTACTAGCGTATGGAAAACCAAAACTACCATCGGTGTTTTGTATGAACGAATAAATTAATCCTGGTGAAGCCGCCGAAATTATTGCTAATTTATCGCGTTCTTCTTGCAATAAATGCTCTGCTTTTTTTCTTTCTGAAACATCAGTTACTATTCCATGACAGATTACTGTTCCTTCGGGTTCAATTTCTGGCAAAGAGTTCACATCATGCCATACTAACCCTTTCTTTGGATGTAAATAACGATATTCCCCTTTAAGAGGAACCATTTCTGATTTGGTTTTTATAATTTTATCCATCATAAACCCCAAATCATCTGGATGAACTAATGAAAAAATCTTGTTGGGATCATGTTCAATTTCTTCATGGGTAAAACCATAGATCTCTTCAATGGCATTGCTAGCATAAGGATAGCACAACGAACCATCTTTATTTTGCCTCATAGAATAGATTAATCCTGGAGAAGTTGCTGCAATTTTAGCAAATTTATCGCGTTCCTCCTTTAGTTTTTCTTCTGCCTTTTTATTTGCAGTAACATCCCTGATATTGGTTATTGTACCTCCTATTTCAGGAATATGCGACATATTATTAACAACTCCCTCCATCCATAAATAATGCCCTTCTTTATGTTTGATTCTAAATAATACCGGGAAAATTTGACCTGGATTAGCCGATGCATTTTCCATTATTTCTTTGACATGTTCAAGATCGTCTGGATATACATAATGAGCAACTGGTACTTTTTCAAACTCTCCATACTCCCATCCTGTAATTCTAGAGGCCGAGGCGCTACGAAAAACCACATTAAAGTTCTTATCTACCAATGAAATAATCCCTTCATTATTTTCTAGTAATGCTCTAAAACGTTTCTCATTTTGAGTCACTTTTTCTAGGGTTCTTTTACTTTCTGTAATGTCTTTTGCGAATCCTAGAAATCGATTTTCAGGAAGTTTAACCACATCAAGTGATCGCCAACGAACATCTCCATTTTTGGAAATCGTTTTAACCTCGGTTTTTAAACTACCTGTTTTTAAAAGAATATCAAATTTGTTTCGGGTTTCTTCTTGGGTTTCTGGAGAAGACAAATCTCCAAATTTCATTTTTAAAAGTTCTTCTTTAGAATAACCTGTAAATGTTGTCGAAGCAGGATTTACCTCTAAGTAATTACCCAGTAAATCGGTAACAAAAACACTATCAGGTGAGTGCTCAATATAGTGTTTGAACTTTGTATTACTTACTTCTTCAATTACTTTTATTTTATGTACCGTTTCAGATTGTTGTTTGGCTTTTATTGATTCTTCAATTTGTCTTTTAGCAGAAATATCTTGTGTGCTAACTCTTATACCTGTTACAATTCCTGTATCATCCAGAAGAGGGGTGATAATTTCATAAAGCCATTTTACTCTATTGTTCAAAAAAGTAATACTGCGTTCAACTTCAAACGTTTTTTTATTAATCCGTAACTGGTCAATTTTGTTTTGAAATAGTTCAATATTTTTTTTAGAAAAGCGATTTAAGTATTCTTTAAAAAGATCTTTTTTTGTATCTTTTTCTATTTCAAATATTAAATATAATTCATCGGACCAAATTACATTTTTAGTATTTAAATCTAATTCCCAACTCCCAATTTTATTTATTTTTTGAGTTTCATTTAATAATCTTTGATTTACTTCAAATTCATTATATGTCTTTTTTATTTCGGTAACATCTCTCCCAAATGCATGAATATAAGTTTTTGAAATTGATTTTGTTATAGTCCATTCAATGGTAACAATTTCCTTATTTTTTTTTATATATCTATTTTCAAAATTAATTGAAGTTTGCCCAAAAGATAAAGTTTTAATTGTATTATTTGTATTTACAATGTCATCTGGGTGTATAAAAGATGTTAAAGAATTACTAAGTAATTCTCGTTCAGAATACCCTACTGTTTTTACAAAAGCGGGATTGATTTCTTTATAAAAACCATCAATTCCTATGACGCAAATTAAATCTTGTGAAACTTTTTTAAACGATTTAAAATCATTTAACAACTCTTTACATTCTTGAAAACTATCAATTTCTAATTGCTGTTGTTTTATTTTTTTAATTAATTCTTCATATGGTAGGTTGTTTTCATTCATATTCAAAAAATTAAATAATTATCTATAATTTAAATTCTGTTTAAATATAAGAAAAAAATATCGTACATCTAACAAAAAAATAAAATGTAAGATATTGACTTTGAATCCCTTTTATATAGTGTTATTTTGATTCCATTTAAAGCCAAAACGATTGGTTTTCTATTTAAAAACAACTCAAATGAAAAGGATTAAAACAATTTAACAAAAAAATAACACACATTTGTATATACAAATATAAAATATACTACATTTGTACCAACAAATGAAATAGTGTGTTATGAAAATTGAAGATGTTATCAAAACCAAAATTACATTAGAAAACGAAACAAGAATAATATTAAATGTTTTGTACACACAAAGTGTTCTTACAGAAAACATGAATGAAATTCTAAAACCTTATGAAATATCAGGGGAACAATATAATGTGTTACGAATATTGAGAGGTCAAAAAGGATGTCCAGCAAACATGTGCATGATTCAAGAACGCATGCTGGCAAAAACGAGTAATACAACTCGATTAGTTGATAAGCTTTTAATAAAAAAATTGGTGACCCGAAATGTCTGCCCTGCAAACAGAAGAAAAATTGAAGTTTTAATTACCCAAAAAGGCTTAGACATATTAAACGAATTAGCTCCAAAAATTTTGGAACACGAGCAATCATTCTCAAAAAATTTAAGTGCAGAAGAATTAGAAAATTTAAATTATCTATTAGAAAAATACAGAAATTAATAACAAACACCTATTATGAGTACATTTTTAGAACACCAAAATTGGAGATATGCAACAAAGAAATTTGATGCAACAAAAAAAATAACTACTGAAGATTTAAACATCTTAAAAGAAGCAATCCGCCTGAGTTCTTCTTCTTACGGTCTACAACCTTATAAAATAATTATAGTGGAAAGTCCAGAATTAAGAGCATTAATACAGCCTGCTGCTTGGGGTCAATCCCAAATTGTTGATGCTTCACACTTAATTATTTTTGCTAATGAAACTACCGTTGATGATGCAGTTATTGATCATTATTTGAAAAACATTAGCAATACTAGAAACACACCAATTGAAGCATTATCAGGTTATGGCGATTTTATGAAATCCAAAATTTCAACTTTAAGTCAGGAAGCAAAAAACATCTGGACTGCTAAGCAAACCTATTTAGCCTTAGGGAATTTATTGAATGCTGCAGCAGAATTAAAAATTGATGCAACCCCAATGGAAGGTTTCGTACCAGCACAAGTAAACGAAATTTTAGGATTAGATAAACTAGGCCTTAATGCTACACTACTTGCAACTTTAGGATACAGACATACTGAAGATGCTACCCAACATTACGCAAAAGTGAGAAAATCACAAGAAGACTTATTCATTACATTATAAATAATTTACTAATTCAAAATCAAATATTAATTTAAAATCAAAATTACAGATGAAAAATTTAAAATCAATTGCATTAGCATTAGTAGTTTCTGCTACTATTTCAGTATCCGCTCAAACAAAAAAAATTGATGCTGCTACAAGTACTATCGAATGGTTAGCAAAAAAAGTAACTGGACAACATAATGGTACAGTAAACTTTAAAGATGGTGCTATCGTTTTCAAAGGAAAAAAATTAACTGGCGGATCTTTTACAGTAGATATGCCTTCATTGACAGCTACAGATCTTCAAGGTGAATGGCAGGGAAAATTAAACGGGCACTTAAAATCTGAGGATTTCTTTGGTACAGAAAAATTCCCAACTGCAACACTTGTTTTCAAAAAGATAGCTACAAAATCTGCAAACCTTTACACTGTTACTGCAGATTTAACTATCAAAGGTATTACTCAACCTGTTACTTTTGATTTAACAGTAAACGGAAATTCTGCAACTACTGCTTTCAAAGTAGACCGTACTAAATACGATATCAAATACAATTCAAAATCATTCTTCGAAAGCATTGGAGACAAAGCAATTTATGATGAATTTGAGTTAACAGTAGCTTTAAAATTCTAATTAAACTTTTATAAGTGCAAATACAAACCTCGATAATTAATTGTCGGGGTTTCTTTTTTTATTGTTTAAAATATTTATAGCTTTTATACCATAATTAAATAATAACTTCATAAAAAAGCGGGTTGAATATTAAAATATTCTTGAATCATAAATCTTAATTCCTAATTCCTAACTACATTTGCACTTTCAAAAAAACTTCTTTTATGAACATACAACATATTCCACAAATTAAACATACGGAAAGCGGTAATTTCTTTCTACTAGCTGGACCTTGCGCAATTGAAGGCGAAGAAATGGCGATGCGAATTGCAGAAAAATTAGTTGGTATTACCGATAAATTAGCAATTCCATACGTATTTAAAGGTTCTTTCAAAAAAGCCAATCGTTCCAGAATTGATAGTTTTTCAGGTATTGGGGACGAAAAAGCATTGAAAATTTTAAGAAAAGTATCAGAAACCTTTGGTGTTCCCACAGTTACTGACATTCATACCAATGAAGATGCCGAAATGGCTGCTCAATATGTAGATGTATTACAAATTCCTGCATTTTTGGTTCGACAAACGGATTTAGTTGTGGCTGCTGCCAATACTGGAAAAGTAGTAAACCTTAAAAAGGGTCAGTTTATGAGTCCCGAAAGCATGAAACACGCCGTACAAAAAGTATTGGATTGCCACAATCAAAATGTAATGGTTACAGATCGCGGGACCATGTTTGGCTACCAAGATATGATTGTTGATTACAGAGGAATACCTACAATGCAACAATATGCTACTACAGTACTAGATGTAACACATTCATTACAACAACCCAACCAAACTGCTGGTGTTACTGGCGGAAGACCTGATATGATTGAAACGGTAGCCAAAGCTGGTATTGCAGTAGGTGTTGATGGGATTTTTATTGAAACGCATTTTGATCCCGCTAATGCTAAAAGTGATGGTGCCAATATGTTGCATTTAGACTATTTTGAAGGACTTATGACCAAACTAGTAGCCATTAGAAAAACTATAAATCAGTTTTAATTTTTAATACTCATACCTTGAAAAAAATAATTTTATACGCTACTTTTTTAATCATGTGCTTTACTAAAAACATGTTTGCACAAGAAGAAATAAAAGTACAAGACAAATATACCGCACACAACAAAGGGAAATTTTTTGTTTCTTGGGGTGGAAATAGAGACAGTTATACCAAATCAGATGTAACTTTTCGTGGTAAAGACTATCATTTTACATTAGAAAACATCTCCGCTCATGACAAACCAAAAGGTTGGCATGTTGACTATATAAATCCTAGTAAAATGACTATCCCACAAACTAATTTTAGATTGGGATATTTTATAAATGATCATTATAGTATAACCATTGGACTCGATCACATGAAATATGTAATGTATCAAGACAGAGCGGTTAACATAAAAGGATACTACCCTAACCCAGGTACTTACGGAGAATTATTACCTAACAACCAAGTATTTTTAACCGAAGATTTTTTGACCTACGAGCATACTGATGGACTAAACTACATCAATAGCGAATTTTCAAGACACGATGATGTTTCGTCTTGGTTTAAAATAGGAAATACCGATAAAATTCAAATTAATTTAACCGAGGGTATAGGGGCTGGCGTTTTATACCCAAAAACAAACACTAAATTATTAGGCAAAGAACGCCATGATGATTTTCATGTTTCAGGTTTTGGGACTTCTTTAAAAGCAGGACTAAATATTACGTTTTTTAAACATTTTTACATTCAAGGAGAATTAAAAGGTGGTTATATTAACATGCAAGATATACGTACTACCATTAATCCTGAGGATAAAGCAGCTCAAGATTTTTTCTTTTTCCAAAGAATTATTGCTTTTGGTGGCATTTTCAGAATTTAATTTTTTTTAATTTTAAAACCTATACAAAGGCTTTCATTTATTTGTTAGCCTTTTTTTTATTCTTTTTTTAAAATAGTTTTCAAAAAAAAAGTTGTTTAATACACAATATGACAATTCTACTATGTTTTACAATTACGTCCTGTTTTGTGATAATTTATTGCTAATTTAGTAAACAAAATAAATTCATTTTTATGCTTATCAATTTAAAAAGTATTTTAATATTATAATTGATTCTTTATTAAACGGTTCTATTTTAAAAACAATTTATACCGCCTAAATCCTTTCCAAATAAATTAAGTTGCTTTACCCAATAATAAGACAATGCTAATTTAAGAACAAAAAATGGTGAAAATTTCAAATCAAAATTTAGGCGCTGATTATAAATTCGAACATTTTTTCGAATTATCTCCTGATTTACTTTGTATTGCTGGATTTGATGGTTATCTAAAAAGAATAAATCCATCTGTATCCAAATTATTAGGCTATTCAACTGAAGAATTATTGTCCAGACCTATAAATGATTTTATTTACATCGAAGATCAAAATATTACAGCCAAACACCGTAATAACCTTATTAAAAGTACACCGCTTTTAAACTTTGAAAATCGATATGTAACCAAAAGTGGTGAAATTGTTTGGCTTTCTTGGACTTCAATGCCTATTGAAAGTGAAAAACTGATTTTTGCTATTGCCAAAAACATCACTTACAAAAAAAAACAGGAAGAAGAACGCAATTTACTTCTCACTAATTTGACCAAAAACAATAATGATCTGAAGCAATTAACGTATACAAATTCTCATGATTTGAGATCTCCTGTCAATAATTTACTGGCAATATTTAGTATTTTAGATATAGAAAAAATTAATGATTCTGAAACACTTGAATTAATAGACATGCTAAAAACCACTTCAGAAAGTTTGATGCAAACCCTAAACAATTCTATTGATACATTAACCCAAAAAGAAAAAGAAAGTTCAAATATTGAAATTTTAAACTTTAGCGAATCTCTAAATGTGGTTTTACGATCTATTAGTTCATTAGTCCAAAATTCAAAAGTTATTATAAATATTGATTTTTCTGAACTTGAGACCATAACATTCAACAAAGCTTTTTTGGAAAGCATCTTTTTAAATCTAGTTACCAATTCTATTAAATATGCTAAACTGAATGAGCCTTCAATAATCTCTATTTATTCAAAAAAAACAAACGGAATA
Source organism: Flavobacteriaceae bacterium (assembly GCA_947443815.1). Lineage (GTDB taxonomy): Bacteria > Bacteroidota > Bacteroidia > Flavobacteriales > Flavobacteriaceae > Flavobacterium. The sequence continues at coordinate 13,252 of CANEXR010000021.1, forward strand.
CCTCAATTGATTGTATCAGATACAGGAATGGGTTTTGATATGGAATTAGTAAAAGACAAGATTTTTGGTTTAAATCAAAAGTTTCATAGTCATATTGACAGCAAAGGAATTGGGCTTTATTTAGTTTATAATCATGTAACTAGTTTAGGTGGTCACATAACTGTTGAAAGTAAAATTAATGAAGGTGCTAAATTTATCATTTCTTTTAAAAATAGTTAATACAACAAAAAATAACCTAAATCATTTTATTGGAGATACTTCAAAAAAAATCCTGCAAGAGATAAAACACTTACAGGATTTTTTTTATTTAATAGGCTCAAAACTTATAGCTGTTCCTCCGCCTGGAGCTAAATTCAAATTGATTTTTGATTTGTTAGTCACTTCTAAAGTCTTTATTTTATAAGCGATGGGATTTTTTTGCCAATCTGCCTCTTTTGCATCTTCATAAATAATGGCTTTGTACTTTTGTCCTTTGGTTAAAAAATCTAATTTTATTTCCGATTTTCTAGCATTTTCATCGGTTATAGCACCTAGAAACCAAGATTCTTTTCCTTTTGTTTTTCTGGCAATAGTCAAAAAATCACCAGGTTCAGCTTGAATAATTTTGGTGTCATCCCAATCTACTGCTACATCTTTTATAAATTGAAAAGCATCTGGATATTTTTCATAATTTTCTAATAAATCTGCCGCCATTTGTAATGGAGAATACATCGTCACATACAAAGCCAATTGTTTGGCTAAAGTAGTATGAACTTGCTCCGTTTTATTTTTATCATAATAGCTCATTTTGATTTCGAAGATACCTGGAGTGTAATCCATCGGACCGCCAAGTAATCTTGTAAAAGGCAAAATGGTTTCATGCATTGGTGGATTCCCTATACTCCATGCATTAAATTCATTGCCACGTGCGGCTTCGGCAGCGATATAATTAGGATATGTTCTGCTATATCCTGTTGGTCTAGAGGATTCATGGGAATTTAGCATTAATTTATAATCTGCGAATCGTCTAGCAACAAAGTTAAAGTGATTGACCATCGTTTGTCCATCATGAAATTCTCCTCGTGGTATAATTTTGCCGACATAACCTGTTTTTGCAGCGGGATAATCGTATTTTTTCATTAGTTCTAAAGCACGATCTAAATGGCGCTCATAATTGGCTACCGAGCCTGATGTTTCATGATGCATAATCATCTTTACGTTTTTTTCTTTGGCGTAAGCCGAAATAGCCGCAATATCAAAATCTGGATATGGTGTAGTAAAATCAAAAACTTCTTCTTTCCAGTTCCCATTCCAATCTTCCCAACCTACATTCCAGCCTTCTACCAAAACACCATCAAAGCCGTTTTTGGCAGCAAAATCAATATATCTTTTGGTATTTTCTGTTGTAGCTCCGTGTTTTCCTGAAGCTTTTGGAGCATCGGCAAAATTAGTAGCATTTTGAGAACCTGCATAATCCCAAGTTGATTTTCCTACATGCATTTCCCACCAAATTCCAACATATTTCATTGGTTTAATCCAAGAAGTATCTTCAATTTTTGAAGGTTCGTTTAAGTTCAAAATCATTCTGGAACCAACAATATCTCTTGCATCATCGCTAATCATAATGGTTCTCCAAGGCGATACGCAAGGGGCTTGTAGATACGCTTTGTCACCAATAGCATTAGGTACTAATTCAGCTTTCAATTTATAATTGGTTACATCAACATTCAAATGCATCACGGGATAATTAACAACTGCAGCCTCAAAAATATTGAGATACAATCCCGATGGTGCTTTCATCATCAAGGGTGTTTGAACCATATATTTTCCTGGAATTGATTTTACACCAATACCATTATTCCTATTTATTTTGGAATTGTCAATTTCAGATAGTTTGGTTTCGTTATATTCATATTCATTACTATCAAAATCTCCTGGAAGCCAAAAAGTATTGTTGTTTTCTGTCAAATTAAATTGGGTTACCTCATCAGAAATAATGAAATAATTCAAATCTGCCTGTCTTGGAAAATCATACCTGAATGCTAGTCCTTCGTCAAAAACCCTAAAAACAATATTTATTTTTACCTTAGATACTGTGTTTATAAGCCCAATTGTCAATTCATTATAATGGTTCACAATAGTAGCTTGTTCCCCTAAAACAGGTTTCCAAGATTCGTTGAAAGTGGCTGGTTTTGAATTTAGTATTTCAAAACTAGCCTCTAATGATGGCTTATCTTTTAATTTTATTCCTAAAGCACTTTCAAGCACAACCGTTTTATCTTTATAATTTACCGAATAAATGGGTTGTCCATTGCTTCCTAATTTAAAATTTACAACAATTTTACCCGAAGGGGATTGCACGCTTTGTGCCTGTAAAATACTTAAGGCAAAAAGAAAAAAAAGAGAAAATAAATGTTTCATTTGTTTTTGTTTTTTAGAATTGACGAATATAACTAAAATCCGTGTTTTTTTGAGCTGCTTACTACAATAAATCTGCGTTTTTCATAAAAAAACCCTTCGATAAAATACCGAAGGGAACCTACTAAATAACTAACCAAATTTATTTAATCAACTTAAAACTAAGCATTTTATCTGTATCTGAATTTGTACCCACAAAGACTTGAAAATCCCCAGGTTCAGCAATAAATTCCAAATCTGTATTGTAAAATTTCAATTCTTCGACCGAAATTTCGAAGGTAACTGTTTGTGTTGCTCCTTTTTTGAGGACTATTTTTTGAAACCCTTTCAACTCTTTAATAGGTCTCGTTACTGAGCCTACAAGATCTCTTATATAGAGTTGAACAACTTCTTTACCATCATAATTACCCGAATTTGTAACTGAAACTGAAACTGTTATTTTATCTTTAAAATTCATTGTGTCGGAAGATATTTTCAAATTTGAATACTCAAAAGTGGTGTAACTCAATCCAAACCCAAATGGAAATAAAGGTTCATTTCTTAAATCAATATAATTGGACCTGAATTTTTCGAACTTACCATCTTTGTTGGCTAACGGTCTTCCTGTATTTTTTTGATTGTAATAAATAGGCACTTGTCCAACACTTCTAGGGAAAGTAGCGGTTAATTTTCCAGAAGGGTTTTCATCTCCAAACAAAACATCGGCAATGGCGCTTCCTGCTTCACTTCCTGCAAACCAAGTATTCAGAATTGCAGGAACGCTTTCATTTTCCTGAACCAATACTAAGGGGCGACCTGTAAACAATACCAAAACCACCGGTTTTCCTGTTTTTAATAATTCTTGCAATAAGTCTTTTTGCGCTTGAGGAATTTCTAAATTAGTCCTACTACTGCTTTCTCCAGACATTTCAGCTGACTCGCCAAGTGCTGCGATTATTACATCGGATTGGCTGGCAATTTTCAAGGCTTCTGCCAATAATTCAGCTGAAGTTCTATTATCGCGATGTAAGGTTTTACCAAACATAGTTGCTTTTTCTTCGAATGCAGCATCATAATCTAAATTGCTTCCTTTGGCATAAAGCACCTTTGTAGTATTACCTACAACCGATTTGATTCCTGCCAACAATGGAACTGATTTTTCCATATTGGTAGCCACACTCCAAGTTCCAGCCATGTTTTCTTTGGCATCAGCCAACGGACCAATAACGGCAATAGTTCCAGATTTTTTCAAAGGAAGCAATTGATTTTGATTTTTTAATAAAACCAAAGATTGAGCGGCAATTTTCCTAGCTTCAGCTCTGTTATTATTAGTGAAAATCTCGGTTGTAGCTCTTTTTATATCACAATATTTATACGGGTCCTGAAACAATCCTAAATCATATTTGGCATTTAAAATAAGGCGAACAGCATTATCAATTTGTTCGATACTTACTTTATTTTCATTCAATGATTTTTTTAAAGTGGTTAAAAATCCTTCGCCAACCATATCCATTTCAACGCCAGCATTTAATGCTAAAGCAGATACGGTTTGCAAATCGCCCATTCCATGTTCAATCATTTCTGGAATTCCTGTGAAATCCGTAACTACAAAACCTTTAAATCCCCATTGTTTTCTTAATACATCGGTCATAAGCCATTTATTTCCAGTAGCGGGAATACCATCAATTTCGTTGAACGAAGCCATAGCCGAACCTACCCCAGCATCAACTGCGGCTTTGTAAGGTGGGAAATAATCATTGTACATTTTTATTCGGCTCATATCAACCGTGTTGTAATCTCGACCTGCTTCTGGTGCACCATATAAAGCAAAATGTTTTACACAAGATAAAATAGTATTGTTTTTTGATAAATCATTTTGTTGGTACCCATTTACCATTGCTTTTGCGATTTGGCTTCCCAAAAAAGGATCTTCTCCAGAACCCTCGGAAACTCTGCCCCAACGTGGATCACGTGAAATATCTACCATGGGCGAAAAGGTCCAATTGATGCCATCAGCACTAGCTTCTTGAGCGGCAATTTGTGCGCTTCTTTCAATCAATTTCATATCCCACGAACAAGATAAGCCAAGCGGAATTGGGAACGTTGTTTCATAGCCATGAATGACATCCATTCCAAAAAGTAAAGGGATTTTCAATCGACTTTTCTCTACTGCTATTTTTTGTACTTCGCGGATTTTTTGTACCGATTTGATGTTGAATAAACCGCCAACTTGGCCTTCTTCAATTTTTTTGGCCACATTCGAACTATTGGCTTGACCAGTGGTAATATCACCAGAAGTGGGTAAATTTAACTGTCCAATCTTTTCATCCAAAGTCATTTTGGATAACAAAGCAGCAACAAATTCGGCTTTGGGTATAACAGTAATTGCTTTCTTGCTTTCTTTTTTTTGGCTGTAGCCAAAGCAAGAAAATCCAAGGAGCATCATTATTAATATTTTATTCATTATTTTTTATTTTTTTATTTGTTGGAATATCCAATCATAAATAGCTTGGTTCTCATATACTTGCGACCAACAGTCGTGACCAGCATCATTAAAAAGAGTTAACTGAACTTCACTATTGCATTTTTTTAATTCTTTGTAGATAGCAGTTGCATTGGCTACAGGTACAACATCATCCAATAAACCATGAAATATTTGAGTTGGAATTGCTTGAATTTTACAAATTTCTTCTAATTGAAGGATGTCAACAAAACTGGAAATTGGAACAAGAGCAGCAAACATTTCGGGATGTTTTAAAGCTAAACTCCAAGTTCCCCATCCGCCTGAACTTAATCCTGTTAGATAAATTCGGTTGTTGTCAATAGCATTTTCTTTTTGAATTTTCAAAATCAATTGGTACAAAACATCTGGATTCCATTGTTCTCCTTCAGGGCATTGTGGTGCTAAAACATAGGCATCTATTTCATGTGATTTGAGGTATTTGAAAGGGCCGTTTATTTTCACTTTTTCGATATCCGAACCATTTTCGCCAGAACCATGAAGAAAAATCAGTAAAGGTTTTTTCTCTTTGCTGTTTTTAGGAAGGTGCAATGCATAACCTAATTCGTGTTTTTGCACGATTTCCGTTTTTACTATTCCATTTACATCCGATTGCGAATACGAAAATTGAGTAATCAATAGTATTAGAAAAAGAATCACTTTTATCATTTAAAAAAAATTAAAAAAACAGGTAGAAGATCAATTGCTACTACCTGTTTTTAGTTATACTATTATCTATTGCTTTTTTCAAGTTTATAAAGTGCATTTACTTCGCTAGAACTTAAAGCAGATTTATAAATTCTA
>CANEXR010000022.1 GCA_947443815.1 Flavobacteriaceae bacterium
CAGGTCGATCGTTTTATGCTAAAAACAGTTATCGATTATCCTAAAATGGACGAAGAACGCTTGGTGATTCGTCAAAACTTAAAAGGAAGTTATGACAAAGTAAATCAAGTGGTTTCTGTAGAGCAAATTTTACGTGCGCAAGAAGCTGTTCGAGAGGTGTATATGGATGAAAAAATAGAAAAATACATTCTTGACATTATTTTTGCAACACGTTATCCTGAGAAATATAAATTAGCGGATTTGAAACCCTTAATTAGTTTTGGAGCCTCGCCTCGTGGGAGTATTAACTTAGCCAATGCGGCAAAATGTTATGCTTTTATCAAACGCCGAGGGTATGTAATTCCTGAAGATGTTCGCGCTGTAGTTCATGATGTATTGCGTCACAGAGTAGGTATAACTTATGAAGCCGAAGCCGAAAACATTACCTCTGTAGATATTATCAACAAAATTGTAAACGAAATTGAAGTGCCTTAAAAGTTGATGGTTGATGGTTTTTGGTTGATGGTTTGGAACCAGTAACTAACAACAAGCAACCGTAAACCAAATTAAAAATGGATACAAAAGAGCTTTTAAAAAAAGTACGGAAAATTGAAATTAAAACCCGAAGATTGAGCGATCATATCTTTTCGGGTGAATACCATACGTCCTTCAAAGGGAGAGGAATGACCTTTAGCGAAGTGCGTCAATACCAATATGGCGATGATATTCGTGCCATTGACTGGAATGTTACCGCAAGATATAATGAAGCACATGTAAAGGTTTTTGAAGAAGAACGCGAATTGACCATGATGCTAATGGTGGATATTTCAGGCTCTCAAAGTTTTGGCTCTAAAAACCAGTTTAAAAAAGATATTGTTACCGAAATTGCGGCTACGATGGCTTTTTCGGCTACCCAAAATAATGATAAAATTGGATTAATTTTATTTTCGGATGAAATTGAATTGTACATTCCTCCCAAAAAAGGCAGATCACATGTATTGCGAATTATCCGAGAACTGATAGAATTTGATCCCAAAAGCCATAAAACAAATATTGCACAAGCATTCAAATTTTTGTCAGGGACTCAAAAAAAGAAAGCTATTGTATTTGTAATTTCTGATTTCATGTCCGATGATTACGAGCAAACTTTAAAAATAGCTTCTAAAAAACATGATATTACAGGGATTCGAGTATATGATATTCGGGAAGAAAAAATGCCTAATTTAGGGATGGTTTCTATGCTTGATGCGGAAACAGGAGCAACACAATTAGTCAACACAGGTTCCAAATCTGTTCGAATGAATTATGAGAAACAGTACCATAATAAAGTAAATTATTTCAAAGAAACTTTTAGTAAATCAGGTTCTGGAGTTGTAAACACAAGGGTTGACGAAAGTTATGTGACTAAATTATTAGGCTATTTTAAATCGAGATGATACGAAACCGAAGGTTGTCAAAATTCAGAATTCTGACCGCATTTATGGGTTAACCAAATAAAAAATGAAAATTAAACTTTACCTACTAGTACTACTACTTTCTTCAGCTGTTTTTGCACAACAAAAACAACTAGTAACAAGTATTGATACCATTAAAAATAAAATTGGAGCCGAGTTCAAACTAATATTGAAAACTTCGGTAGATACTTCTGCGAAAGTTGTTTTTCCTAATTTGAAAAACATTGGTGCCCTTGAAGTAATTCAGTCGTATCCAATTGATACCATCAAGAATAACGACCGCTACGAATTAATAAAAAAATACGGATTAACCCAATTTGATTCTGGGAAATATACTATTCCAAGTGTCAAGATTTTAATTAACAACAAACCTTTTTTATCCGACTCCCTATCTGTTGAAGTTGCTAATGTTCAAGTAGACACATTACAACAAAAAATGTACGACATTAAGGATATCGTTTCTGTTGAAAGTACTAGTGATTGGTGGAAATACCTGTTGCTATTATTGTTCATTATTGGAATAGGAGCCTTTATTTATTGGTACATGAAAAAATACCAGAAAAAGAAAATTGAAGGCGAAATTTTCAAAACACCGATTGAAAAAGCAACAAGTTTACTGCAAACATTAGAGAAAAAAGAACTTTGGCAAAAAGGGGAAATCAAAGCCTATTACAGCGAATTGACGGATATAACTAGAAACTATATCGAAGAAGCCATCGAAATTCCAGCAATGGAAAGCACTACATCCGAATTAATTCAAGGATTGAGAGCTGCTTCTGTCAAAAAGAAAATGACGCTTTCGCAAGAAACAATTGAAAACTTAGAACGGGTTTTAAAACAAGCCGATTTAGTAAAATTTGCCAAATCAAAACCTTTAGATTACGAAATTACCGAGGATAGAAATAAAATCCAAAAAGCTATTTTAGTATTGGATAAATCCATTCCCGTTGAAGTCCCTATTGAAGAAGATATGGTTTTGAACGAAGCACAAAGACAAAATCAAATCCGCATTCAATTAAAGAAAAAAAGAAACAAACGGATTGCTATTTCTGTTGGAGTAGTGGTATTTTTAATCACATCAACAACTATTTTCTTTATTGTAACCAAAGGATTTGATTATGTAAAAGACAATATCATTGGGCACCCAACAAAAGAATTATTAGAAGGTGAATGGGTAAAAAGTGAGTACGGAAATCCTGCCATTAAAATCGAAACACCCAAAGTGCTCAAAAGAATGGATGTCGAAAAAACACTTCCAAAAGAAACCATGGCATTGATTAAAGAAATGCAATTGTTTGAATACGGAAGTATGATGGACAACTTTTACATAGTGGTTTCGACTAGTAAATTTAAGAATCCAGTTAGTATTGATTTGTCCAAGGCCTTAGAAGGGTCGTTGAAATTAATGGAGTCTCAAGGGGCGCAGGATATTATTGTAAAACAAGAAGACTTCCAGACCGAACAAGGAATCGAAGGTATAAAAGGATATGGAACAATGATGATTCTGAATCCGATAAATAAAACAAGTGAGAAAGCTTATTATGAAATTCTATATTTCAAACAAGAAGAAGGCTTGCAACAAATTATGATTTTGCATGCCGAAGGGGACACCTATGGAAATGAAATAGCAGATCGAATTTTGAATTCAGTTGAATTAAAACAAGCCAGTAGATAATGGAAAAAATAACGTTTTTAAATCCAGAGTTTTTTTGGTTGTTTCTTCTAATTCCAATCGTAATAGCTTGGTTGTTTTGGAAAAGAAACCGACAGTCAGCAAGTTTAAAAATAAGCTCGGTTGCAGGATTCAAAGGCACTGGCTCTTTGGTGACAAAACTAAAACCCTTTTTAGGAGTGTTACGGGTATTGGCTTTGTGTTCTTTAATTGTTGCAATGGCAAGACCAAGAACTGTGGATATCAGTAATAAAACCAAAACCACCAAAGGGATTGATATTGTTATGGCAGTGGATGTTTCGGGAAGTATGCTAGCCAAAGATTTGAAACCAAACCGAATGGAAGCACTCAAAAGAGTAGCAGCTGATTTTGTAGACGAACGACCAAATGATAGAATTGGTCTTGTCGTCTATGCTTCGGAAGCCTATACCAAAACGCCCGTAACGAGTGATAAAGCGATTATTTTAGAAGCCATAAAAAGCATAAAATACGATACTGTTTTACAAGATGGGACAGGAATTGGTATGGGATTAGCAACAGCCGTTAACCGATTAAAAGAGAGCAAAGCCAAAAGTAAGGTCATTATTTTATTAACAGATGGGGTAAATAATGCCGGTTTTATTGAGCCTGAAACAGCATCGGATATTGCAAAACAATATGGGATAAAAGTATATACGATAGGAATTGGTACAAACGGAATGGCAGAATCACCTTATGCTTTAGGAGCTAATGGACAACTTCTGTTTCGAATGGCTCAAGTTGAAATTGATGAGCAATTGATGAAAAGCATTGCCAGAAAAACAGATGGAAAATATTTTAGAGCAACAAGTAACAGTAAACTGGCTGAAATTTATGCGGCTATCAATAAACTCGAAACCACCGAAATAGAAGAATTGAAATTCTATGATTATGATGAAAAATTCAGACCTTTTGTATGGTTGGCAGGATTTTTAGTATTATTGGAAATCGGATTGCGAAATACCGTTTATAGATCTTTTATTTAAAAAATAAATTTTCTAAACCTAGTGAAAAACCTTTGTGACCTTCGGGCTTAAAAAAAATGGAATTAGACGAAAAAATATATTTATACCTCCTCTTTATACTACCTATTGTAGTGTTACTTTTTCTATTCAATCTGTATTGGAAAAGAAAAAAACAACGAGAATTTGGAGATTTGGATTTAATCAAAAAGTTAAGCCCTGAAAGTTCTGTTTTTAAACCCGTTTTAAAATTAGTAGTGTTGCTTTTAGCTATAACGGGATTGATTTTAGGACTAGTAAATCCAAAGATTGGAACCAAGATGGAAACCGTAAAACGAGAAGGTATCGATATTGTTTTTGCTATGGATGTATCCAAAAGTATGCTTGCCGAAGACGTAGCTCCAAATCGTTTGGATAAAAGTAAGCAAATCGTTTCTCAGATTATCAATCAATTGGGAACGGACAGAATAGGAATTGTAGCCTATGCAGGAAGTTCATTTCCAGTATTGCCAATTACCACTGATTACAGCGTAGCCAAAATGTTCCTGCAAAGCATGAATACAGATATGGTCTCCTCAGTTGGAACTTCATTAGACGAAGCTATTCGGTTGTCGGCAACCTATTTCGATGATAAAAAAACGAGTAAGTTATTAATTCTAGTTTCTGATGGTGAAGACCATTCCGAAGGAGCAGAAGCAGCAGCCGAAGAAGCAAATAAAATGGGAATCAAAATCATTACAATTGGTGTTGGCACCGAAAAAGGGGGCACAATTCCTTTGAAAAGAAATGGAGTTGTTGAAGGTTTTAAAAGAGATAACAATAATGAAGTTGTTATTACAAAATTAAATCAAGAAAGCCTTAAAGCAATCGCAAAAGCTACAAAGGGAGGATATGTGAACGGAGCAAATACTAAGGAAGTACTAGAGTATATCAAAAATGCATTAAACAATATTGAAAAAACAGAATTTGAAGCCACACAAATGGCAGATTTTAAATCTCAATTTCAATGGTTTTTAGGAATTGCTTTTTTCTTATTACTCTTAGACGTATTTCTGTTAGAAAGAAAAACAAAATGGGTCAATAAATTGAATTTATTTAACGACAAGGAATAAATACCACCCAGAATTTTATGGGTATGAAAATTTAAAAATAATAATGAAAAAATTAGTTTTTTATGTTTTGTTCATATTTTCTTTGGCTGTTTCTGCCCAAGAAAAAGACAAGAATTTGCCTAAAGCAAACGAAGAATATGCGCAAAAAAACTTTGTTGATGCCGAAGCTAATTATCGAGTTTCTCAATCAAAGTTTCCCAAAAAAGCCGCGTCTCCGTATAATTTGGGGAATGCAATTTATAAACAAAACCATGCTTCTGAAGCTAAATATGCTTACGCAAAAGCAATTGCAAGTACCAAATCAAGAGCTCAAAAACACAAAGCATTTCATAATTTAGGAAATGTTTTTATGAAAGAAAAGGATTATTCGAATGCTGTTGAAGCGTATAAAAACGCCTTGCGAAACAATCCAGCCGATGAAGAAACTCGGTATAATTATGCTTTGGCAAAAAAAATGCTAAAAGAAAATCCGCCAAAAAACGACAAGAATAAAGATAAAAATAAAGACAAAAAAGACGATAAAAAGGACCAAAAGAAAGACGGCGACAAGGATAAAAAAGACGACAAAAAAGACGGAGATAAGGACAAAGACAAAGGGGATAAAGATAAGTCAGATAAAAACGGTAAGAACGATGATAAATCTGATCAGGAAGGCAAACCGAAACCAACTCCAGGAGGAATATCCCCACAGCGACTGCAAAATCTTTTGGACGCTGTAAATAACGAAGAAAAGAAAGTTCAAGATAAAGTAAATGCCCAGAAAGTGAAAGGGAAACCGGTTCAAACCGAGAAAGACTGGTAGATTTAAATTAACAATAAAAAAACCCGTTTAGCGCCTTTTTAAAAGCGTTGGGAAATGAATAATGAAAAAATATATAATTCTATTACTATTAAGTTTTCAGGGACTTTGGGCTCAAGTGCAATTTGAGGCTAAAGTTAGCAAAACAACGCTTGGTGTAAACGAAAGACTGCGCATTGATTTTGTGATGAATATTGATGGAGATAACTTTGTTCAACCCTCTTTTGAAGGATTTAGAATCATAGCAGGACCAAGCCAACAAGTCAGCCAGTCCTGGGTTAATGGCCGAAGTTCATTCGAGAAAATTTATTCTTACTTTCTTTTGCCAAATCAAAAAGGAACATTTGTAATTAAACAAGCAACCATTGAATATAATGGGCAAATCTATAAAACAGCCCCAATAAAAATAAACGTTACCACTGCGATACAACAACCAAATGACCCTAACGACCCCAATGGAACCCAAATATCTGCCGATGATAATATTTATTTAGTAGCGGATATTTCTAAAACAAATCCATACATCAACGAGCCCATTACGGTAGTGTATAAGCTTTATTTTAGTTACAATATTGGAATATCCAATTGGAGAGAACTCAATAAACCAAAATACAATGATTTTTGGAGTCAGAATATAGATATCAAACAATTAGTCCTTGAAGAAGGCATGTTCAAAGGACAAAAATACCGTTACGTCGTACTTAGAAAAACAGTTTTATACCCTCAAAAATCAGGAAAATTAGCCATTGAACCCTTGTCATTAGATATTGATGTACAGTTGCCGACAAATCGTAGAGATGTGTTTGGTCGCGTTATTGTTAATGATGGCAATAAAAGAGTATCTGCTGGAGCAAAGACAATTACTGCCAGAGCCTTGCCAGAAGCTGGAAAACCAGAAGATTTTACAGGTGCTGTAGGGAATTTTGATTTCAAAGTAATCCCAACAAAAACAGTACTCAAAAACGGAGAAAGTTTGGATGTATTAGTAAGCGTAAGCGGAAAAGGAAACGTGAAATTGTTTACTTTACCAAAACCGGTCGTTCCTAATGCTTTAGAAATGTACGACCCTGTTCATAACGAAAACGTGACCACTGGTTTGTCAGGGATGATTGGAAAAATAACGGATAATTACACCATTATTCCGCAATACAAAGGGAAATATCTAATTAAACCAATGCAGTTTTCCTATTTTGATTTGAGTTCAGGAACCTACAAAACCCTTCATTCACAAGAGATTATGGTTGATGTTCTCGATGGTCCAACAGCTGCAGATACAACAGCAGTTGCTACCACTGCAGGCGCCAAAAATAAAATTGCCACTACCGAACAATTCAAATTCATCAAGCTGAAAAGCAATTTATTACCCATGCATCAGCAAGATTTTTTTGAATCAAAAATGTTTTATGCCTTGTTGTTTTTGCCTTTTTTACTGCTGCCTTTAATTGTTTTATTCAGAAAGAAAAAAGAAGCTTTCGACAGTGATATTAGCGGAAACCGAATACGAATGAATAATAGATTGGCTAAAAAATATTTATCAGAAGCCAAAAAACAAATCAACAATAAAGAGCCGTTTTATGTGGCGCTCGAAAAAGCAATGCACAATTTCTTGAAAGCCAAATTACACATTGAAACTTCTGAAATGAGCAAAGACAATATTCAAGAACTCTTGTTGTCTCGAAATGCCAATCCACAAGCCGTTAATGATTTTATTGCCTTAACCGAAAACTGTGAATTGGCTCGCTATGCACCGGCATCAAGTACTTCGATTCAGCACGATTTTGATAAAGCAGTACTTATAATTTCTGAATTAGAAAAGCAGATAGTTTAATATAAAATGAAAAACCTAGTCTATATATTTTTATTCATCACGCAAGTTTTCTTTGCCCAAAATGGCTTTGAAACCGGAAATGCGTTGTACCAAAAAGGGAAATATGAACAAGCAATAAAAGCGTATGAAAGTGTTTTGGCAACAAAACAACATGCGGCTGAATTGTATTTTAATTTAGGAAACTGTTACTACAAACTCAATAAAGTAGCGCCTTCTATTTATAATTACGAAAAAGCTTTAGTACTCAATCCAAACGATGCTGAGGTAAAAAATAATTTAAAATTTGCTCAAAAACTAACCATTGACGAAGTAAAAGAAGTCCCAAAAGTAGGTTTCGAGAAACTACTTCGTGACTTCACAGCCATATACCATTATAATACTTGGGCATGGATTGCTGTCGGTATTTCTATGCTGTTTTTAGTGTTTTTTGTAAGTTATTATTTTTCACAAAGAGCGGCTTTTAAAAGAATATTTTTCTTTGGAATGTTTGTTCTAATTTCTTTTTTATTAATAAGTATCTCTGCAGCACTTTTTGAAAAAAGCCATTTTGAAAACGAAAGACCAGCCATTGTTTTTGCTGAAACGGCAGCAGTAAAAAGCGAACCTCAAAAGTCTGCTACAGCCATTTTTACCCTTCACGAAGGAACAAAGGTTTATGTGCAGCAAGTTTTAAGCAATTGGAAAAAAATTCAATTAACGGATGGAACAGAAGGTTGGATCGCAACAGCAGACATAAAAGAAGTAAAATAACGGTTTTCATTTCTTTGGAGCAAACCTATTCCTTTTTCTTCAGGTTGTCATACCATTTTTCTATCGAAGGAAAAATATAACCCGCCGTTTTCTGAATCGGATTGTAGAACAAAGATTTGTCCAAAGTTTCTTTTTTAGCCAAGAAGTTATTGTAATTTATTTTTTCGAAAAGAGTAAAAACGATACTTATAATCAAAACCGTTTTTAAGACACGAAAGAAACCGCCTCCCAGTTTATTTGGTAATCCTAAATAAGCAAAATCCGCTATTCCAGTCAGAAATTTTCCAAGCAAAGAAATTAGTACAACCACTACAATAAAAGTCAGTACAAACGCAATTACCTGAATAGTATTTGGGTTCCAATGCACAAATCCAGCTAAAATTCCCTTCATAAAAGAAGAAAATTTGATAGCAAAATAAATACCAGCTAGCAATGAAACCAGCGATGCTAATTCCACAAACAACCCGTTTCTTACCCCTTTATAAAAAGAATATCCCAATAATCCCCCTAAAATAATATCCAGAAAACCCATATATTTAATTTAAAAAATAAAAAAGCAAATATAAAACAATTGATGATTACCCATTGCCAATTTTCAAGTTCTTATCTTTGCCATCAATAATAGATTGCCCTTTTTTGAAAATCTAAGTCAAATCGGCTATCTACAATCAATAAATCAATATGTCCAGAGATATACAACTCAAAGAACGTTGGGAAAACCTCGTTAGCATCCTTTCCAATCAATTTTCGCAAGGGGAAGATTTAGATTTGGATGCCATTATATACCTAATTGGCGTACAAGAATTAGGCAAAGTACATCAAGAATACAAAAAAGACGAAAAACTAAACCTCATGCACATTGCCATTTGTAGGTTGCTAGAACCCTATGGATTTTATGAATTCGAATTTTTTGACGAAGAAGGCTGGCCTCATTACAAAGTAAAAGAAGAATTACCGCCATTAAAAGCAGGCGAACAATCCGTTTTGATGAAAGAAGCTATTGTAAACTATTTCCTCGAAAGACAACTGATTGAGTAATACGCTACATCCTGTTTTTATAAAATTAAAAAACAGTTTCAAGCACAAACAAAACAATCTCACAACTGAGCAAGGAAACTTTAAACTTTAAACAGTAAACTTGAAACAAATTTTGTAAATTTGCACTCTCAATTATTGGATGAAAATGATAGACAAGATAAAAGAATATATTGGTGAAGCACAAGGATTCACAACTCAAAATACAGCTGAACTCGAAGCATTCCGAATCAAATTTCTAGGAAGTAAAGGGCTTTTGAAAGAACTTTTTGCCGAATTTAAGAACGTTCCCAACGATCAGAAAAAAGAATTTGGACAAGTAATCAATTTGCTCAAAACATCCGCTGAAGACAAAGTTAAATCCATTCAAGAAGCTTTAGAAAGTAAAGAAGAAAGCAAAGGATTTTATGGCGATTTGACCCGCTCTTCTGAGCCCGTAATCATCGGTTCTCGTCACCCTATTTCATTGGTAAAAAACCAAATTATAGACATCTTTTCAAACATAGGTTTCAACGTTTCCGAAGGACCAGAAATCGAAGACGATTGGCATAATTTCACCGCATTAAACCTGCCAGAATACCATCCAGCTCGGGATATGCAGGATACTTTTTTCATCCAAACCAACCCAGATATCTTGTTGCGTACCCACACATCATCCGTGCAAGTACGCTACATGGAAAACAATAAACCGCCCATCAGAACCATTTCTCCAGGACGTGTTTTTCGTAACGAAGCCGTTTCATCACGCTCTCACTGCATCTTTCACCAAGTCGAAGGACTATATGTAGACAAAGACGTTTCTTTTGCCGACCTTAAACAAACCCTTTTGTATTTCACCAAAGAAATGTTCGGAAAATCAAAAATCCGCCTGCGTCCATCCTATTTTCCATTCACTGAACCAAGTGCCGAAATAGATATTTATTGGGGATTAAAAACCGAAACTGATTACCGAATCACTAAAGGAACCGGTTGGTTAGAAATTGGTGGCTGTGGAATGGTAGACCCTAATGTCCTAAAAAATTGCGGCATCAATCCCGAAGAATTCAACGGTTTCGCCTTCGGAATGGGAGTAGAACGCATCGCCATGCTACTCTATCAAATTGGAGATATTCGAATGTTTTACGAAAATGACGTCCGTTTCTTAGAACAATTCAAATCCATTCTATAAATTATTTAGGAGCTTTATCCAGCTGTACACTATATCTTTTCCTGGCTAAAAAGCCAGAAAAAGGATGCCGTTTCCATCTGGGCTAGGGCATTCCAGTATTCAAGACTTTAGCTAAATTACCCAAACATATTCAATCCAGAACCCCATGAAAAAAGACATCATCATCCCCGAAGTAGAAAACGTATTTCTTGCTGCAGTTCAGGAATGGAGCGATGATTTTATGGAAAAAGTCTGGTATGCCTATCTCATCAACGACAGCGATTTTGACATTGATAGCGTTATGGTAGTTTCCAAAGCCTT
Source organism: Flavobacteriaceae bacterium (assembly GCA_947443815.1). Classification (GTDB taxonomy): domain Bacteria; phylum Bacteroidota; class Bacteroidia; order Flavobacteriales; family Flavobacteriaceae; genus Flavobacterium. Next base: position 11,078 of record CANEXR010000022.1, read on the forward strand.
TGGAACCGTAGCAGGCGAAATGAAAAAAACCTCACTTTTGCGACATGCTTTTGTTCAAGTACCCGCCGTTTCAGTAGTGAAAATCGAAATGATAGAAAAAAGTGTACTCGCCTTAAACAACGAGTTTATGCTCACTTTTTTTATAGGCGATACACTATACGACAAAAAATACATTTTCAAAGCAAATACCATCAACGAAGAAACCGTAGAAGAAGTTCCTATTTTATTTGTTGATGGAGTTATCGTAAGATAAAGGATTGGAAGCAATTCAATTTGAAATCCGAAAGACCCAAATAGTGACCTAAAGTTAATCCAACTGATCCGTTAATTTCTTAAAAACGGACTTTGCATCTTTGCCGTCGTAAAGAATACTGTAGACCGCATCAATAATAGGTGTCGAAGCACCATAACCCTGATTGAGTTTGAAGGCGCTTTTGGCAGCATAATAACCCTCAGCTACCATACTCATTTCCATCATTGCAGACTTTACAGTATATCCTTTACCAATCATATTTCCAAACATCCTATTTCTAGAAAAAATAGAATAACCCGTTACCAACAAATCACCCAAATATGCCGAATCATTAATGTTGCGTTTCATTTTATGAACTTTCTTGATGAATTTTTTCATCTCCCGAATGCCATTACTCATCAATACCGATTGAAAATTATCGCCATAACCCAAACCATGAGCAATTCCAGCCGCAATAGCATAAATGTTTTTAAGCATAGCCGCATATTCAGTCCCGATAATATCATCTGTAATCTTAGTTTTGATATAATTTCCAGCCAAGTTTTTAGCCACATTTTTAGCCTTTTCTGGATCGCCACAAGCAATGGTCAAATACGATAAACGCTCTAATGCAACCTCTTCCGCATGACAAGGACCTGTAATTACCCCAATATTATAATACGGAATATCATATTGAAAATGAAAATGTTCGCCAACAATTAAACTCGTCTCGGGAACAATTCCTTTGATTGCCGAAAATATAATCTTGTCTTTTAAAGCAACGGTCAATTTCGCTAATTCGGCATCCAAAAAAGCAGACGGAATTGCAAAAATGATATAATCAGCATACACTACTGCTTCATTAATATCATTAGTAAGTTTTAGTTTTGTAGTGTCAAATTCAACTGAACTCAAATAGTTCGGATTGTGTTTGAAATTTTTAATATGTTCAATGGCAGCTTCATTACGCATGTACCACGAAATCTCAGAAAGATTTACACACAACATTTTTGCTATCGCTGTGGCCCAACTTCCGCCACCAATTACTGCAAATTTTAGATTTTCGGCCATTTTTTTATTAAATTTTATCAAAAGTACTTAAAAAAGAAGTAATAATGCAAATAAAATTAAATCAAGAAATCCAGAATCCACGCGGTCTGCCATTGCTATAACGTTAATAATACAAACTTTATTTGATTTTTTGTAATTTAATCACAATAAACATTTCAAATTAACGTTCTAAGTTATTATAAATTAAGTTTTTAACAAATAAAATGAGGTTTGAATTAGTTAGTTTTGTTTTAGTATTTTAAAAGGCGTCCCTATTAGTAGTAGAACGCCTTTTTTCATTTTCAGAACAGCGGTAATAGGGAAACGCTATTTTATTTCTTGTAAAAATTATTATGATCAATATATTCCCAAACTTTTACAGGCAATAAGGGCTGCACATTTTTTCCCTTTTTTATGTTTTCCCTAATAAAAGTGGAGGCTATTTCTACAACCGGTGCGTCAATCATGTGGATTTTAGGATGATTTTTAATCAGTATATTTTCTGTCTCAATCGGAATAGTTTCGCCCGTTAGCGTTTTCGCCTCGATTCGAGGATAGACATAAATTTCGTGATGTGCCAAAATAGCTTCGTAATTTTTCCATTTGTGCAAGGATTTTAAATTATCCTCACCCATAATCAATGAAAATTCATAATTTGGATATTTTTCTTGAATATGAACCAATGTATTCACTGTATAATTGGGTTGTGACAACTTAAATTCAACATCTGAAGGCTTTATTTTAGAAAAATTTTCTGTGGCCAAATGCACCATTTGCAGCCGATGAAAATCATCTAGTAAACTGCTTTTTTTCTTCAACGGATTATGAGGTGTAACGACCATCCAAACTTGGTCTAAACCCGCGTGTTCCGCCATGTGGTTGGCAATAATCAGATGCCCAACATGAATGGGATTAAACGTTCCGAAATAAAGGCCTATTTTCATGAATTTAAAGATTAAAATAATTTAAAAGTTACGAATACTTTTGATTATGAAATTGTTTAATCCTTCACAAAATCCTTTACCAATTGATAGGCTTCTTCGAGGGCTATCGGCAAATCATAATTTTTGATAATTACATCAAATTGAGGTGCAGTTGCTAGTTCTACTGAAGCTTTTGCAATACGCATATTAATTTTATCTTCACTTTCGGTAGAGCGTTCCTTCAATCTTCTTTTGAGTTCGTCAACGCTTGGTGGTTTGACAAAAACAGCCAAGGTTTCTGTTGGGAATTTATGTTTTATACGCAATCCGCCAGCAACATCAATATCAAAAATCACATTTTTTCCTTTGGCCCAAATGCGTTCTACTTCGCTTTTTAAAGTACCGTAAAAATTATCGCGATATACTTCTTCCCATTCTACAAAATCTTCGTTCTTAATGTGGTTTTTAAATTCAGAAAGAGACATGAAATAATAGTCTTTCCCATTCACTTCTTCACCACGCGCTTCCCGAGTGGCAGCTGAAATAGAAAATTCTAGGTTCAAATCTTCTTTGCTTAATAAATGCCGAACTATAGTTGTTTTTCCAGAACCTGATGGCGCCGAGAATACGATTAATTTTCCTTTTTTCATTATTTTATGCTTTTCCTGCAAGGTTTTTTGAACCTTGTAGGTATGTTTTTTATTTTATGCTTTTCCTGCAAGGTTTTTTGAACCTTGCAGGTATGTTTTTTATTTTATGCTTTTCCTGAAAGGTTTTTTTCTGAACCTTGTAGGTATAATTTTTATTTTATGCTTTTCCTGAAAGGTTTTTTGAACCTTGTAGGTATGGTTTTAACCTTGTAGGTATGGTTTTAAAATAGAAACCTACAAGGTTCAAAAAACCTTGCAGGTTGACTTTATAATACATTCAATACTTGTTCCTTTATCTTTTCCAATTCGTCTTTCATTTGAACCACCAATTTTTGCATTTGCGCATGATTTGACTTGGATCCCATAGTATTGATTTCGCGTCCCATTTCCTGTGTAATGAAACCTAATTTTCTACCATTAGCTTCCGTTCCTTTGATGGTTTCCAAAAAATAATCTAGGTGATTGGTCAAGCGTACTTTTTCTTCGGTAATATCTAGTTTTTCTAAGTAATAAATGAGCTCTTGCTCAAAACGATTTTCATCTACATTTACCTTCAATTCAGCAATAGCGGTTTGCAAACGGTCTTTAATAGCCTGTACTCGTTCTGGATCTAACGCTAATGCTTCGGTCATGTATTGACGAATATTACCGATACGCAATTGGAATTCTTTATCCAAAGAAAGTCCCTCATCTTTACGGAAGTTCAAAATATTTTGAATCGCTTCTTCGATTACGGTTTGAATCTGAACCCAGTCATTTTCGTCAATTTCTTCCCGTTCTATTTTCATAGTATCGGGCATACGAACGGCCATTTTCATCAATTCCGTTTCGTCAGCATCGGCATAAACAGCTCTCAATTGATTGATGTATGCTTTTACAATCGGAACGTTCACTTTTGTAGAGGTTTGTTCGGCGGTACTTTCAATAAAAACAGAAAAATCTACTTTCCCTCGTTCTAGTTTTAGCGCAATTTGATTGCGTAAACCCAATTCCATTTCGCGGTAAAGGGAAGGCATTCTCACATTCAAATCCAATCCTTTACTATTTAAGGATTTTACTTCTACTGTGATTTTTTTGGTTGGCAATTGCAAAGTGGCTTTACCAAAACCGGTCATTGATTGTATCATATATTTTTATAAAAAGAATTCAAAGATAATAAAAAAGCGCTCAGTCGTTACTTTTTAGTGATTCTACACAAACGCTAGGGTTCTTTTAGACATTTGCTAAAGCTAGCATAACCTGATGCATGTTTTGTTGGCTGTTCCCAATGTAAATTTTACCGTTAATGATAAAAACGGGACGACTCAAAAAGGTATAATGCTCCAGAATGTACTTTTTAAAATCTGCTTCTGTCAGCGATTTATTTTTTAAATCCATCGATTTATACAATTGGGCTTTCTTACTAAAAAGCGCTTCATAACTTCCCGAAAGTTCTCGCATTTGTTCCAATTCTTCAATAGTAATCGGGTTTTGTTTGATATCGTGAAAAGCCAAATTATGGTCTTTTGGCAATGATTTTATGATTTTTCGACAAGTATCGCAAGAAGCGAGATAGTATATTTTATTCATAGCAACAGTAATTTCTTTATGCAAAGAAAATCCATTTGATACTGAAAATGATTATTTTTATCAAAAAATTAAAAAAATGGAACCAACATTCGACATTACCATTACAAGTAGAAAAATAGTCGCCCAAATTTTAGAAAACTATACTTTAGAGCAACTCAATACAATTCCAGAGGGATTTAGTAACAATTTAATTTGGAATATCGGGCATATAGTGGTTGTACAACAAATGTTGGTGTATAGATTATCCGGTTTACCTATGATGGTTTCGGAGGAATTAGTCGAAAAATACAAAAAAGGAACTCGCCCATTACAAGACGCAACTCAAGCCGATGTGGATGAAATTAAGGCATTATTGTTCGCAACTATCCATCAAACCAAAACCGATTTTGAGAATGCAATTTTCAAAGATTACACAGAATTCACCACCGCTGTAGGTTTTCATATCAAAAGCGCCAAAGATGCCATGGCCTTCAACTACTTTCACGAAGGGTTACATATCGGAATCATAATGAGCATTCGTAAGTTTGTTTAGGAGCTGTTTCCTGCTATCCGCTATATCTTTTTCTGGCAAAAAAAGCCAGAAAAAGGATGCCGCTGCTATCAGGGCTAGGGTACCTGCTAATCCATAAATTCAGTTTCCAAAAGACTATTTGATTTTTAAACAGCTTCTTTTTATCGTAGAGCTAGGAATTCATTTATTTCGGCATAAGGAAAAAACAACTCCTTTGGACCATCAGCATACGAAGCCACTTCATATTGGTTATAATGCAAAAGCAGGCCTTTGTCCGTATAAAATATATTTTGAGGTAGTTTAAACACCTCATTTTCAAATTGATATCCGGTTGCATTTATCGACCCTTGCGCTGGAATTTTATACTTCAACCGAAAATTTTTTTCAGCAAAAGCCTTAAAAAGATTTGGGTTTTTAAACAATTTGGTGTTCGGAATTATTTTTCCATTATCAGGGTCAAAAATAAGGGAACGCAATCCCTCATAACCATGAGCTCCACCCGTAAACGTATAATGCTGAATTTGAATGTTCAAAATACGATCGGATTGGTATAGCACACTCCCCGTAATATTGGCTTCCCAACCAAACGTATCTTCGGAAAATTGCCGTTTCATTTTTTCATATGAGCCTATAAAGGAAGCTAATAAATCCTTGTAACTAGAGGAAGTAAATGGTTTTTCGCCAAAATAAATAATTCCTTTCAGAACTGAAAATATTTTTTTATTGATGCTGTCGGATACAATAGGAACGCCATTTGCCATTGGGATTTTCACCCGAATATAAGGGCAATTTTCCTGGCATGACAAAGTGGTTTTCTGCTCAAAGAAACGGTTTTCAAAACGCAATTCATTCGAACAACTAACAAATACAAATGCCAAAAGAATACAAACAATATTACTTTTCATCTCAAAAAATGTTAATTTATACAAAGGTATCAACTTGTTTCTTGCAGTGAATAAATTAAACGGTAAATTTGTCCAACTAATTCGTATTTCAAAAATTGCAAACACATGAAATTCAACACTAAAGCCATTCATGGTGGACAACACCACGATCCGAGTACAGGAGCTGTAATGCCTCCCGTTTACCAAACATCCACCTTTGTTCAAACCAGTCCAGGAAAACCTTTGAACCCCGATTATGAATACAGTAGAGCCGCAAATCCAACTCGTACCGCTTTAGAAAATGCATTGGCAAGTATTGAAAACGGAAGCCGAGGATTAGCATTTTCATCCGGTTTAGCAGCCACAGATTGTATTTTGCGCTCTTTCAAAGCGGGAGATGAAATCATTGCTATGGATGATTTGTATGGTGGTACTTATAGAATGTTTACCCGCATTTATAAAAATTCAGGGATTATATTTCATTTTGTAGACATGAATGATTTAGAAAAATTCCATTCTTTAATCAACAACAATACAAAATTAGTTTGGGTAGAAACACCAACTAATCCCTTGATGAAATTAGCCGATATTCAGGAAATAGCCAAAATAACAAAAGCCAATAACATCCTTTTTGCAGTCGATAATACATTTGCAACGCCCTATTTGCAAAAACCATTAGACTTAGGAGCGGATATTGTAATGCATTCCGCAACGAAATACCTTGGAGGTCATTCCGATGTTATTGCAGGCGCTTTAATTGTCAAAGACGAAGCTTTAGGAGAACAATTGCATTTTCAACAATTTGCTACAGGAGCAACTCTCGGTCCAATGGATAGTTTTCTAGTACTTAGAGGAATTAAAACCTTGCATTTGCGCGTACAAAGACATTGCGAAAATGGAGAAAAAGTAGTTGCATTTCTAAACAATCATCCTAAAATAAAAAGAGTTTATTATCCAGGATTGCCAACGCACCCGTATCATGAAATCGCCAAAAAACAAATGTGTGGTTTTGGAGGTATGGTTTCTTTCACATTTGTTTCAGGCAAAAAAGAAGATGCTGTTGCCTTTTTAGAAAAATTACAAGTTTTTACGCTAGCAGAATCACTAGGTGGAGTGGAATCATTAGCCAATCATCCTGCTTTAATGACTCATGCTTCGATCCCAGAGGACAAAAGGAAAGAAGTTGGAATCACTGATGATTTAGTGCGATTGAGCGTAGGAATAGAAGATGCAGATGATTTAATCGAAGATTTGAAACACGCATTGTCTTAGCGGTCTTTTATAAAAAACAAAACCCTCGATTTGATTAGAATCGAGGGTTTTGTTTTGTTAAAATATCTTATTGTAAATAATAAATGTAGCCTACATTAAACCATACCAACCAATCTTTGGCTCTATTTTCTTTATAAATATCAGGATTTGGATTTAAACCATCAACCCAATTTGAATTAAAATATTGAAATCGTAAATCAATCATCAAGTCTTCTAGAGGACTTAATTTATAACGTGTTCCAACACTAGAAACTATAGACCAAACAGAACCTGTTTCAGTCGAAAATCCATAAGGACGACCTTCAGAAGGAACTAAATATTTTGGAAATGTAGTTAATGGAGTTCCCAAAGGACCCATTGTAGAGGAAGCTTCAGCATTATAATAACTAAATTGAGCACCAAGGCTAATGAAAGGCCCCCAACTTTCTATAGTCGATGTAAAGTCACGAATACTAAATGGGAAATATTCCAACTGCATCCCCAGATTTGTAAGCGCTGTTTTCCCTCGCATAGCTTTTAATTGCTCTTTCCCAAAAGAAGGTTTTCCTTCAACCCATTGTCCAAAATGCTCTAAGTTGGTTTTATTATAAGACAGTTCAGTTCTTAATTTAAAATGATCATTAAAATACGTTTCTGGAGTATAACAATTACATTCCGCTTTGTATGAAAAGTTTAAATA
>CANEXR010000023.1 GCA_947443815.1 Flavobacteriaceae bacterium
AAAATACACCATTCTAAAAGAATCTTGTTCAAAAAAATTCTTTTAGAATGGTGTAATACAATTGAAAACTAGAATTTTGACTAACAATCGAAAATTTTGGTTTTCTTTTTTTCTAAATGCAATCGCTTTGAACAAAATAATTAATGTAATCCAAAAGTATTTGATTATGGCATCCATTAAATTTCGCTCTCTTTTTAGCAAAAAATTCACTCAAAAAACAATCGCATTCGTATTTTTAATTTCATTTAGTGCCAACGCGCAAATACAAAGAGTAGAACCTCCTTTTTGGTATGCAGGAATGCATAATTCTGAATTACAAATTATGTTTTATGGAAAAAATATCGCCGAAAATGAGGTTTCCGTTTCGAACAAAATAACCATTACGAGCATACAAAAAACAGAGAATCCAAACTATGTTTTCGTAACTATTGATACTAAAAACCTAAGTGCTCAAGATTTTGTATTTTCTTTTTCAAAAAATAAAAAAACAGTATTTACCCATAAATATTCCTTAAAACAACGTAGAGCAAATTCCGCTGAACGCAAAAGTTACGATGCTTCAGATATGATTTATCTTATCATGCCCGATCGTTTTGCTAACGGAAATTCAAATAACGACAGCGAAAAATCAGTTACTGAAAAAACGGACCGAAACAATCCCGGAGGAAGACACGGAGGAGACATTGAAGGTATTATTCAAAACTTAGATTATCTAAAAGAACTAGGTGTTACCACACTTTGGCCAACGCCACTTTGTGAGGACAATGACAAAACCTACTCTTATCATACCTACGGACAATCGGATGTGTATAAAATTGATCCTCGTTACGGGACAAACGAGGATTACGTTCGTTTATCCGAAGCATTGCACAAAAAAGACATGAAACTCATTATGGATTACGTAACCAATCACTGGGGTGCAGAACACTGGATGATTAAGGATTTACCCACTAAAGATTGGATCAATCAATTTGATACTTACACCGGAACCTCACACAAAAGAACTACAGTTCACGATATAAATGCCTCAAAAATTGATTACGAAACATGCTTTAACGGCTGGTTTGTTCCATCAATGCCAGACTTGAACCAAACCAATCCTTTGGTGTTAAAATACCTGACTCAAAATGCAATTTGGTGGATTGAGTATGGCAATTTGGATGGATTTCGTGTGGATACCTATAACTATGCTGACCCAAATGGCATATCCAAATGGACCAAATCCATTACCGATGAATACCCTAATTTTAATATTGTTGGAGAAATCTCCATGCGAGACCAAGCTCAACTTTCGTACTGGCAAAAAGACAGTAAAATAGGGGCTATTCAAAATTTCAATTCCAATTTACCAAGTGTTATGGATTTTATTTTTCTAGATGCTTTGCAAACCATTTTTAATGAAAGTGATGGGGGTTGGGATAAAGGAATGATGAAAATATATGATAATTTAGCCAATGACTTTTTGTATCCTAATCCTAATAATTTAATGATTTTTGCTGAAAATCATGATACGGATCGTTTCAATGAAGTTTATAAAAAGGATTTCAAAAAATACCAAATGGCTATGGCATTAGTTGCTACAGTTCGTGGAATTCCACAATTGTACTATGGCTCCGAAATTGGTATGGCAGGAGACAAAAGCAAAGGGGGTGATGCGGCTATTCGTCAGGATTTTCCGGGAGGCTGGAAAGGGGATAGTAACAATGCCTTCTTGAAATCAGGTAGAACTGAAGAACAGGAAAAATACTTTGATTTTACCTCCAAATTATTCCAATGGAGAAAAAATAATGAGGCGGTACATTTTGGAAAAACAACCCATTACATTCCTGAAAATAATGTATATGTATATTTTCGCTATACTGCCCATAAAACGGTCATGGTAGTAGTCAATAATAGTGATACAAATCAAACTATAAAAACAGCTCGTTTTCAAGAAAATATTCAAAATTTTTCCTCTGGAAAAGAGGTGCTTTCCGAAAAAAGATTCGATTTAAAAAATGACATTACATTAGAAAGTAAATCTGTCCTGATTTTAGAATTAGAATAATTAGTCATAAAATAGTTATTCCAATTCTAAGATAATACAAGACCTTTCAAAATACAAATCAAACCATGAAAATAAACTTTTTATATAGTTTGGTATTCCTTTCTATAGTGATATCAAGCTGTTCTACCACAAAAAAAACGAGTATGAAAGAGTCCAACAAAGTTCCTTTTGTTTGGGAAGGCGCTAACTTATATTTCTTGATGACAGACCGTTTTAATAACGGAGATCCGTCTAATGATATTAATTTTGACAGAACCAAAACAGCTGGAAAACTTCGAGGTTTTGAAGGTGGTGATATCAAGGGAATTTCACAAAAAATCGACGAAGGTTATTTTGAAAAACTAGGGATAAATGCCATTTGGCTTACGCCAATAGTGGAGCAAATCCATGATGGTGTAGATGAAGGAACTGGGTTAAGTTATGGTTTTCATGGCTATTGGGCAAGAGACTGGACTGCATTAGACCCCAACTTTGGGACCAAAAAAGACTTAGCCCAATTAGTACAAAAAGCGCACGCAAAAGGAATCCGGATCGTATTGGATGGCGTCATTAATCATACAGGACCCGTTACTCCTATTGACACAATCTGGCCAAATGATTGGGTTAGAACAGGACCCAATTGCACCTATGACAATTTCAAGAACACAACCAGCTGCACCTTAGTTTCTAATCTTCCAGATATAAAAACAGAAAGCACACAAGAAGTTGAAATCCCAACTTTTTTAGCTGAAAAATGGAAAGTTGAAGGGCGATATGAGTCAGAAATGGCTTCTCTAGACGCTTTTTTCAAAAGAACAGGCTACCCAAAATTACCCAAATATTACATCATTAAATGGCTGACTGATTACATCATCGAATTTGGAATTGACGGCTACAGAGCTGACACTGTTAAACATACAGAAGAAGCAGTTTGGGCTGATTTCAAAATACAATGTGATTATGCCTTTGCCACTTGGAAAAAAAACAATCCTGATAAAGTGCTTGATAACAATACTTTCTATACCATTGCTGAAGTTTATAATTATGGCATTAGTGGCGGGCAACTATTTGACTTTGGGGATAGAAAAGTGAATTATTATAAAAATGGTTTTAATAATATGATCAATTTTGAGTTCAAATCAGATGCCCAAAAAGACTACGAATTGATATTCTCTAAATATTCGTCAAAACTGAATAATGAACTGAAAGGGTTTAGTGTTTTGAACTATTTGTCCTCTCATGATGACGGAGGGCCGTTTGATGCAAAACGTACCAAAAGCATAGAAAGTGGCACAAAACTATTACTCTCTCCCGGTATTTCGCAAGTATATTATGGTGACGAATCAGCGCGTTCGTTAGTCGTTGAAGGCACTAAAGGGGATGCTACTTTGCGTTCTTTTATGAATTGGGAGGCTATCCAATCGGATGCTGAAACTCAAAAGACACTTTTGCATTGGCAAAAACTAGGGCAATTTCGTAAAAATCATCCTGCGATTGGCGCAGGTGTACATGCCGAAATTTCAAATCAACCTTACACCTTCAGCAGGACTTTTTCAAAAGAAAAATTCATAGACAAAGTAATAATTGGTTTGGATTTGCCTTCAGGCAAAAAAGAGCTTGCCGTAAGTTCTATTTTTAGTAATGGAACGACACTAAAAGATACTTATTCTGGGAAAGAAGTCGTTGTCTCGAATGGAAAAGTAACGGTAGATTCTGAATTTACTTTTGTATTATTAGAATTAAAAAATTAGATTGCCACTTATTTTTATCCAAACGTCTTTAGCAATAAAGGCGTTTTTTTATGATTATCTTTGCCAAAAATAAACGATAATGCTCAAAATAGGACATCGTGGTGCCAAAGGCTATGCTCCAGAAAATACGTTGCTTTCTTTTCAAAAAGCAATAGAAATGGGTGTTGACGGAATTGAACTTGATGTGCATTTGAGTGCTGATGGTCAAATAATAGTCATTCATGATGCAACAATTGACCGCACTACAAATGGGCAAGGTGTTGTAAATAGTTTATCTTTGCGCGAATTAAAAGGCTTTCGGATAGAAAACGAACACGAAATTCCAACGCTAATTGAGGTTTTTAATTTGGTCAACAAACGGTGTTTTATCAATATTGAGCTAAAAGGAAAAGGAACAGCACTACCCGTTTTGGCATTAATTGAAAAATACGTTTCGAAAAAAAACTGGCAGTACCATCATTTTTTGATTTCCAGTTTTGATTGGGTTTCGTTATTGGATATTCATTTGGCAAAACCAACAATTCCTTTGGGTGTTTTGACAGAATATGACATCGACTTGGCATTTGCTTTTGCAAAACACATTCAAGCACAATCCATTCATTCGTATTTTCATTTGTTAACCAAAGAGAAAACAGCAAAAATACGGGAAGAAGGCTTCCGAATATTGGCTTGGACTGTTAATGAAACCGAAGACATTCAAAAAATAAAATCATTCCATATAAACGGAATCATCACGGATTACCCAGATAGAATATGAACCAAAATTTTGATATCATAATAGTAGGCGGTGGCGCAGCAGGTTTTTTTACAGCAATCAATATTGTAGAAAAAAATCCAAATTTAAAAGTAGCCATTTTGGAACGAGGCAAAGAAGTGCTTTCAAAAGTTCGGGTTTCGGGTGGCGGTCGTTGTAATGTAACACATGCTTGTTTTGAACCTAATGAATTGGTTAAATTTTACCCACGAGGTGAAAAAGAATTGCGCGGCCCTTTTCATCAGTTTTGCTCAGGCGATACGATTGACTGGTTTAGTAATCATGGTGTAGCTCTCAAAATTGAAGAAGATGGTAGAATGTTTCCAGAATCGAATTCCTCACAAACTATTATCGATTGTTTTCTTGAGACAAGTCATCGATTAGGCATTGAAATTCTTACGGGACAGAGTGTACAATCCATTTTTAAGAAAGAAAACTACTGGAAAATTGAAACACAAAACGAAAATTATATTGCCGAAAAATTAATTTTAGCAACTGGAAGCAATCCAAAAATTTGGGACCTGCTACACACTTTTGGACATGCTATTGTAACTCCTGTTCCTTCCCTATTTACATTCAACATCAAAGATGCGAGAATCAAGGAATTACCTGGTGTTGCAGCCCAAGTTACGGTAAAAGTAAAAGACAGCAAACTAGCCGCTACAGGTCCTTTGCTGATTACACATTGGGGTATGAGCGGACCAGCTATTTTGAAATTATCCGCTTGGGGAGCCCGAATTTTACACGACAGGAACTACCAATTTACCATTTATATCAATTGGTTAAATGATGTAGAAACTCAAGATGCGGAACAACTATTGAAAGAGTTAAAACAACAACATGCCAAGAAAGCCGTTTCTAAAAAGTCACCTTTTGAGTTTCCAAATCGTCTTTGGGAAAGTTTCGTTTTGGCATCGCAAATTGAAGCCGAAACCAAATGGGCTGATTTGTCTAAAATCCAATTGCAAAACTTAGCCCATCAATTGACGAATGCTAGTTTTCAAGTCAATGGGAAAAGCACCTTCAAAGAGGAATTTGTAACCGCAGGTGGAATTGATTTAAAGGAAATCAACTTCAAAACTATGGAAAGCAAACTACATCCAAACCTTTATTTTGCTGGAGAAATTGTAAATATTGATGCCATTACAGGAGGATTCAATTTTCAGAATGCGTGGACAAGTGGGTTTATTGTGGCGAATGCTGTTTAATTTTTTTTTTTTTTAAACTACCGATTCAACCACCAAATACTACCATTTAAAACGGTCGCAAAGCTTACCCAAAGCAAATAAGGAATTAATAAATAGCCTGCAAGGCGGCTTATTTTTCCAAACTGAATATAGGTTTCGTAGATCATCAACCACAAGATAATAATTTCTAAACCAGCTAACATTGGGTTGTGTAATCCAAAGAACAAATACGACCACAAAGCATTTAGAGCCAGTTGAATGATGAAAAACAACAAGGCTTTTTTTACCACTTCTTTATTCGATTCGATGGAGTTCCAAACCAATCCAGCAGCAACTCCCATCATCACATACAGTAACGACCAAACAGGTGCAAAAATCCAATTGGGGGGATTGAAACTTGGTTTTATTAATGTAGGATACCAAGTAGTTATAGCTGAACGAGTTACTGTTCCTGACATATAACCAATAGCGAGGCATACAACAACGACAAGAATTATTCGGGTGATTTTATTCATTTTTATATTTTATTTATTTTAGAAAAATAGCGAGATGCATTTGCTAATATACTACTTAAATGGATGCATTTTTATTCCTCAAATTTAGGAAAATATTTTTACTGAATAACCGACTAAACAAATAACCCAAAAAAAGTATCTTTGCTAAAATTTATTCTTCATGATTGCAGCAACCGATTTTATTCCATCTCAATATTCTCAGACCTTAGAAAGTGGATTTTTCCAATGGAGCGCTCCCAGTAATATTGCTCTTGTAAAATATTGGGGCAAAAAAGACCATCAAATTCCTGCAAATCCATCGGTGAGTTTCACTTTGAATGCTTGCAAAACGATTACTAAATTGGCTTTCGCCAAAAAACAAAACGATGGACTATTTTCATTCGATTTGCTTTTTGAAGGAAAACCAAAAGAAGATTTCAAGCCTAAGATTCAAAAATTTTTGGAACGTATTGAAATTTACCTGCCCTTTTTGAAAGACTATCATTTCACGATTGATACTGAAAACACATTTCCGCATAGTTCTGGAATTGCTTCTTCGGCATCAGGAATGGCGGCTTTGGCAATGAATTTAATGAGTTTAGAAAAAGCATTAAATCCAGAAATGACCGATACTTATTTCTATCAAAAAGCATCCCTTTTGGCTCGCCTAGGTTCAGGAAGTGCTTGCAGAAGCGTAAAGGGAAGTCTTGTAGTTTGGGGGAATCAAGCCCATATCAAAGGGAGTTCCGATTTGTTTGGAGTAGAATATCCGTATGCTATTCACGCTATTTTCAAGAATTTTCAGGACACCATTTTGCTAGTTGACAAAGGCGAAAAGCAAGTTTCGAGCACAGTCGGACATGATTTGATGCACAACCACCCTTTTGCCGAAAGGCGATTTGCACAAGCGCATGAAAACTTAGACCAGCTCATTCCTGTTTTTGAAAGTGGAAACTTAGAAGCATTTATTAAAATTGTCGAAAGTGAAGCCTTGACATTGCACGCTATGATGATGACTTCGATGCCATATTTTATATTAATGAAACCCAATACCTTGAGCATCATTAATGCGATATGGAAGTTCCGAAACGAGACTGCAATTCCGGTTTGTTTTACCCTTGATGCAGGAGCAAACGTGCATGTTTTGTATCCCAATAATTCGAAAGAAAAGGTCTTACAATTTATTAAGGACGAATTAGTTGGCTATTGTCAAAATGGTCAGTACCTTTGTGACGAAATTGGAATGGGTGCAATACAAAGTTAATTTCTTTTTCATATCTTTAATATTTTTAGTTACACGCCTAGAAAGCAACAAATTATCAATTCCGAAAATCAATTGTCAATCGTATGAAAGGACCTTTATTTTACTCAAAAATATTACTTTTCGGGGAATATGGAATTATCCGTGACTCAAAAGGATTGTCTATCCCTTATAATTTTTACAATGGTGCGCTTAAAAAAGAGTTAAATCCTTCGGCAGAGGCGATACAATCCAATGCAAATTTGAAGCGATTTGTTGGTTATTTAGAAACATTACAAAACGAGCAACCGGATTTAGTGACTTTTGATTTGGCTGCTTTACAAAATGATGTGGCTACAGGAATGTATTTTGACTCAAGTATTCCTCAGGGTTATGGAGTTGGAAGTAGTGGTGCCTTGGTTGCTGCAATTTATGATAAATATGCACAAAATAAAATCACGGTTTTAGAAAATCTAACGCGGGAGAAATTATTGCAACTTAAAAATATATTTTCACAAATGGAGAGTTTTTTTCACGGAAAAAGCTCTGGTTTAGATCCTCTGAATAGTTATTTGAGCATTCCAATCTTGATTAATTCGAAAGACAATATTGAAGCTACTGGCATTCCAACACAAAGTTTTGATGGCAAAGGTGCTGTATTTTTGTTGGATTCGGGTATTGTAGGTGAAACGGCACCAATGGTGAATATTTTTATGGAAAATTTGAAAGACAAAGGGTTTCGCACTATGTTGAAAAATCAGTTTGTCAAACATACTGATGCTTGTGTGGAGAATTTTTTGGGTGGCGATATGAAATCGTTATTTATGAATACCAAAAAATTATCAAAGGTAGTTTTGAATAATTTTAAGCCAATGATTCCAGAGCAATTTCATGGAATTTGGCAAAAAGGAATTGACACCAATGATTATTATTTAAAATTATGCGGTTCAGGTGGTGGCGGTTATATTTTGGGTTTTACTCAGGATTTAGAGCGCGCTAAAGCTTCTTTGAAAGACTATAAACTGGAAGTGGTTTATCAGTTCTAAAACCTCAAAATTTAATTATTTTACAATGTTAAGCAGACAGTACAAACTTCTTGTTATGAAAATTGTTAGTTTGTTCTCTGTAGTTCGAGGCTATAACATTCCTATTATTATATTGGCACAATATCTTTCGGCAATATTTATTCTGGCACCGGAAAAAAGGGCACTTGCCTTATTGCTTGATCTTAACTTATTTTTATTGGTTTTTGCTTCTTCGTTAACGATTGCTTCGGGTTATATTATCAATAATTTTTATGACAGTCAAAAAGATTTAATCAACCGCCCGAATAAGTCGATGCTTGATCGTTTGGTTAGTCAGAAAACCAAACTAAA
This sequence comes from Flavobacteriaceae bacterium, assembly GCA_947443815.1. Taxonomy (GTDB): domain Bacteria; phylum Bacteroidota; class Bacteroidia; order Flavobacteriales; family Flavobacteriaceae; genus Flavobacterium. Next base: position 8,829 of record CANEXR010000023.1, read on the forward strand.
TGTTTATTTCACCTTAAATTTGATTGCCGTATTAATGGCGTTGTATGTTTCTTGGCGTGCTTTTTTGTTTTTTTCGGTTTATATTTTTTTGATTTGGCTATATTCACACAAAATAAAAAAATATCCTTTAATTGGTAATTTGACTTCTGCTTTTTTGGCGGTTTTGCCTTTTTTTGCAATACTGCTGTATTTTTACAATCAGCTTTCGTTGAGTGAAATTGAGAATGAAAAGGAGCATTTTGCGGTTATATTTTGTCATGCTACCTTCTTGTTTTTGTTGTTATTGGTTCGGGAAATGATTAAGGATTTAGAAAATATAAAAGGAGATTTGGCCAATGCATACAAAACGATTCCTATTGTTTATGGCGATTTGGTTTCAAAAAAAATAATTACTGTTTTAACGGTACTTACTGTGGTGCCCGTTTATATTTTGATTGAAATTTATGATGTAGGTTATATGGATATTTACTTTTATATCTGTTTAATTGTACTGATTTTCTTTTTGTTGTATTTATGGAAATCTGACCGTAAGGAACAGTATTTATTGCTTCATAATATTTTGAAATTGCTAATTGTTTCGGGTGTTTTTTGTATTGTACTAATTAACCCAACGGTTTTGTGGCATGGAAAGAGGTTGCTGATGATGCTTTGATTTATTGCGGAGTTCCATAAACTTGGTTTATTGCGAATAGCAAGACACACGCAAAGCGAACTGACGAAGTAAACAGCGCCTAAAAATTTAAATTAACCCTCGTTCAATTAAGTAGTTAGCTTTTTCTAATTGGTTAAAATCGTTTCCCAATGATATAAATAGTATCTTTGCACAAATTATAGAATATTATGAATAACAAGGAAGGCAATAATAAGAGAAGTGGTGCTAGACCGACGAGTTCTAGACCAAGTTCAAATAAGCCAAAACCTGCGATGCAAAAACGGGCACAAGGGCCTAAAAAAGTAAAAATAAATCCGAAAGTTGCGGAAGCTGCTGCGAATAAAGTAGAGAAAACCCCAAATCAGGCTCCAAAGCGACCTAAGGTGAAAGATGAAATTAGGTTGAATAAATACATTGCAAATTCTGGCGCTTGTTCGCGTCGTGATGCAGATATTTATATTCAATCGGGTAATGTAAAAGTGAATAATATTCCCGTTACCGAAATGGGATACATGGTAAAACCTGGTGATGTTGTGAATTTTGATGGTGCCGTATTGACTCCAGAGAAAAAAGAGTACATCTTGTTGAACAAACCTAAGAACTTTACAACGGCTCTGGATGAAGGGCAGGAATTTCGTAATGTTTTGGAATTAGTTCGCGGTTCGACCAATGCCAAAATTGCTGCCGTTGGAAGAATGGATAAGAATACTACTGGTCTATTGTTGTTTACAAATGACACCGATATGCTTCGTAAATTTACTTTGCCAAGTCAAAAATCATCTAAAATCTACCAAGTTTCATTGGATAAAAATTTGAAATTTGAGGATTTGGAAAAAATAAATAAAGGACTTGTTTTAGACGGTCATCGCGTTTTTGTAGAAGATATAAGTTATATCGAAAATGAAGCAAAAAGTGAGATTGGTCTTAAATTAAGGTCTTCGAATGTGAAAGTAGTACGTTCTATTTTTGAGCATTTTGATTATAATGTTTTGAGAATTGACCGAGTTTCATTTGCTGGTTTAACCAAGAAAAATTTACCAAGAGGCAATTGGAGAATGCTTACAGAACAAGAAATTATCAATTTGAAGAACGTTTAATTTTCTTTAGATTACAAACAAAATCCCAATAGCGCTGCTAAATGGGATTTTTTTATTTTTTAAACGATAGCTATGACACCCGAAAAATTACAATCAATTGCTTTCAAATGGATTGAAACCTTCAACAATAAAGAACTGGAAAAACTCTTATCTCTTTATGATGACGATGCCGTACATTTCAGCCCGAAACTAAAAGTTCTCATACCAGAAACCCAAGGTTTTGTAACAGGAAAACAAGCGTTACGGGAATGGTGGCAAGATGCTTTTGAACGCTTACCAAGTTTAAATTACAAATTGAGATCACTGACCGCAAATGGTGACCGCGTATTTATGGAATATATCCGTTCTGTAGATGGCGAAGCGGATTTATTAGTGGCTGAAGTATTAGATATTAAAGAAGATAAAATAATCGCTTCCAGAGTGTATCACGGATAAAGCGACTCCTTTTGAAATATTTTTATTTAAAAAAAACAGCTATACAAACACGTACTATTAATTAACAAATAACCAATCATCAAATGAAAAAAACCATTTTACTGTTCGTCCTCTCCACGTTTTACTTCCATTCGGGGTGGAGTCAAAATACTAAAATACCGAATGCTGAAATTGACAAAAAAGTATCAGAACTACTTTCTAAAATGAGCATTGAAGAAAAAATCGGTCAAATGACCCAAATGACCGTTACAAGTTTTGAAGCGACCGGAAAACCAGGTGTTTTTGACATGGAAAAATTGAGAGAAGGAATTCAAAAATATGCTATTGGCTCCGTATTAAATGTCCCAAATCCTGGTGCGCCTAGCTTAAAAAGATGGAATGAAGTGATTGCTACCATTCAAAAAGAAGCTAATAAAACAAGGTTGAAAATCCCCGTTTTGTATGGTATTGATGCCATTCATGGATCAAGTTATACCGCTGGAGCTACCTTGTTTCCACAACAAATAGGAATTGCCGCCACTTTCAATACCGAAATTGCCCGAAAAGGAGCTGAAATTTCTGCTTACGAAACTAGAGCAGCCTCTATCCCATGGGTTTTTTCACCCGATTTAGATATGCCTAGAAATCCAGCTTGGTCTAGAATCTGGGAATCTTTTGGAGAAGACGCCTATTTGTCCTCTCAAATGGGAGCAGCAATGGTAAACGGATTTGAAGGAAATGATGTGGGGTCTAAATACAATGTTGCTTCTTGTATGAAACACTACATCGGTTACGGAAGTACTACAACTGGAAAAGACAGAACACCAAGTATTATTCCGGAGCGTGTTTTAAGGCAATTTGATTTGACTATTTACCAAGCGGCTATTCAGGCTGGAGCCAAAAGTGTCATGGTTAGTTCAGGCGAAATCAACGGAACACCTGTACATGCAAGTAAACATTTGATTACTGATATTCTAAAAAACGAACTGGGTTTTCAAGGCGTTGTCGTTACCGATTGGAAAGATATTATCTATTTGCATACCAGACATAAAGTTGCTGAAACTAACAGAGATGCGGTACGAATTGCAGTTATGGCAGGAATCGATATGAGTATGGTTCCTGAAGATTATACTTTTTATACGGATTTATTAGATTTAGTTGCAAAAGGAGAAGTGCCAATGTCAAGAATCGACGATGCTGTTAGCCGAATTTTGAGAATGAAATTTGAATTGAATTTGTTTGAAAACCCAGTATCGAATGCTAAGGATTACCCAAAATTTGGTTCTCAGGAGTTTATCGATATAGCGTATAATGCAGCTGCAGAATCCATCACATTGCTAAAAAACAATGCCGCGATTTTGCCTTTGAACAAAAGCGAAAAAATACTAGTTACAGGTCCTACTGCAAACAGCATGAAAACCTTAAATGGTGGTTGGTCCTACAATTGGCAAGGTGAAAATTCAGACACCTATGCTGCGGATAAAATGACTATTCTAGAGGCCTTACAAAACAAAATAGGAACAGAAAATGTACTTTATACGCCAGGTGCTGATTTAGCAAACTTTGATGATGCAGCTATAGACAAAGCAGTTGCATTGGCGCAGAAAGCATCTAAAATTATCCTATGTTTAGGCGAAAAAAATTATACTGAAACTCCAGGCGATATTAGTAATTTATACCTTAGCCCATCCCAAGTAAAATTAGCATTAGCCCTTTCTAAAGTAAACAAACCAATTATTTTAGTGCTGAATGAAGGAAGACCAAGATTAATCAGTGATTTTGAAGATAAAATGGAGGCGGTTATCCAATGTTACTTAGCCGGGAACGAAGGCGGTAGAGCCCTTGCCGAAATTCTTTATGGCGATGTAAATCCTAGTGGAAGACTCCCTTATAATTACCCAAGATATCCTAATTCATTAGAAAAATACAACAGAAAATACACTGAAAGTTTGGGAGACGAAGAACAAAACAATGATGCGAAATATGAGAAAAGCTATTCTCCGCAATTTGAATTTGGAACGGGCTTATCCTACACTACCTTTGCTTATTCTAATTTAAAAATAGACAAAACTACGATTACCCATTCTGAAGACGTAACAGTAAGTGTTACGGTAACAAATACAGGAAAAGTGACTGGAAAAGAGTCTGTATTGCTTTATTTATCTGATGTTTATGCTAGTATTACTCCAGAAGTAAAAGCTTTAAAACGTTTTCAAAAAATTAGTTTAGACCCCAATGAAAGCAAAACACTGACCTTTACCTTACATCCAAAAGATTTGCAATTTGTAAATAATGATCTAAAATGGATTTCAGAAAAAGGAACTTTCAAAATTCAAATTGGAAACCAAATTCAAGAATTTTTATTGCAATAAAATTCAATTAGAATTTAAAAAAACTGCTATCGTTATAGAAATGATAGCAGTTTTTTTATTGAACATAGTCAATTTTTATTGCTCGACAGTTTTTGGGATTAATCCTAAAGTTGTGAATCAGAAATTGTTCAAGTTTTAAAATAAAAAATCCCTGAAGCCTTATTTTATAAAGGATTAGGGATTTTAAGTGGTACCTCCAGGGATCGAACCAGGGACACATGGATTTTCAGTCCATTGCTCTACCATCTGAGCTAAGGTACCTCGCTATTGCGGGTGCAAATATAGAATGATTTTTAGTTTATCCAAAACAATTTTTAAAAAAAATCAATTCGTATCTTCGCAGTATCAAAAAATAAAATATGATTCTAGTTGTTGATGTCGGAAATACCAGAATTAAAGCCGCTGTCTTTGAGGGTGATATGCTTTTGAAAGTTTTCATTTTTGTTAAAAAGGAATGGCAAAATAATATTGAAAATATTTTAAAAAAATATAAAAAACTAACACATTTGGTCATTTCATCAGTCGGAAATCTTGAAAAAGAGGCTTTTTTAGGCTATGACAACCGTTTGAAGATACATTTTATATCGCACAAAGACGTTTTTCCTTTTGTAAATAAATATGCTACACCTCAAACATTGGGAATCGATCGTATGGTATTGGCTGCAGGTGCAACACTTCAGTTTCCCAATCAAAACCGATTGGTTATTGACGCAGGAACTTGTGTTACCTATGATTTTATAGATGAGAACGATACGTATCTTGGCGGAGCAATTGCACCAGGGTTGCGCTTGCGTTATGAGTCATTACATAACTTTACGGCTAAATTGCCTTTACTCACTTTGCAAAATCCGGATTATTTGATTGGAAAATCTACTTCAGAGTCCATTCACTCAGGAGTTGTAAACGGTTTTGTTTATGAGATTGACGGTTTTATAGATGAATATAAGGCACTGTATTCAAACTTTATAATAATTTTAACGGGTGGAGACACAGATTTTTTGGCTAAACGATTAAAAAATACCATATTTGCCAATTCAAATTTCCTACTAGAGAGTTTGAACCAAACATTTCAATATAAAATCAAAAATGATTAAAAAAATTATAATAAGCGCTTGCTTGCTTTTTTCATTCGTGTCTTTTGCCCAAGAAGGAACAGCATCTCCTTACTCTTTTTTTGGAATTGGTGATGTAAGATATAAAGGGACTGCTGATGTTCGTTCTATGGCTGGTGTTGCTTTAGAGCAAGATAGTATTCATCTTAATTTAGATAATCCATCCAGTTATGCTAATTTAAAATTTACTACTTTTTCAGTTGGGGGCAGTTATAATACTACAAAATTGAAATCAGATACCGAATCTGCTAGTACCCGTAGAACAACTTTAGATTACCTAGCTGTTGGTTTGCCTTTAGGGAAATTCGGAGTTGGTTTTGGATTAATTCCTTATTCTTCCGTTGGATATAAAATTACTTCTTTAGCAGAAGATGCTACTCAAAACAATAGTAGATTTAATGGTTCTGGAGGATTGAATAAAGTGTTTTTTGGTGTTGGGTATAAAATAACACCTAGTTTGAGTTTAGGTGCGGATGTTCATTATAATTTTGGAAAAATTCAAACGAATAGTTTAGAATTTATTACTAACGTACCCATTGGTACTAGAGAATTGAATAGTGTAGATTTGTCAGGGGTTAATTTTAACGTAGGGCTAATGTATCAGACTAAAATTAATTCAAAATTAACTTTTTTCAGCAGTATGGCTTATACTCTTGAGAGTACTTTGTCGACTGAGAATACTAGAAACATAGATACTGTTATTTATAATTCTAATTATGATCTAGTAGTGGTGGATTCTTCGGATAAGCTTGTTACCAAAACAGATTTGCGATTACCAAGTAAAATAACTTTTGGTGCTGGAATCGGAAGACCGCGCAACTGGCTTATTGGTGGCCAAGTGAGTTTACGTAATTCAGGGAGTTTAGCAAGCATTTACAATAAATTAAGTAATGTTTCTTACCAAAAACAAGAGAAATACAGTATAGGTGGTTATTTTATTCCTAAATACAACACGTTTTCGGGATATGCTAAAAGAATTACTTATAGAGGTGGTCTTAAGTATGAAAAAACAGGTTTAGTAGTTAATAATCAATCTATAAATGATATCGGAATCACTCTTGGTTTAGGGATGCCGATAACAGGTTCTTTTTCTAATATTAATTTTGGTTTTGAATTAGGTAAAAAAGGAACAACTTCTTCAAATTTAGTTCAAGAAAACTATGCTGTTTTTAGTGTGGGGATGTCACTTAATGACAGATGGTTTGTTAAAAGAAAATTTGATTAAAACTACAAATAGCAGTTGTAATTACGCATCACTTTCTTAAATTTGGCAGATGGATTTTATTAAACAAAATATATTATTTCCTGTTGCCACTATTATGGCTCTTATCCTTTTTTTTAGTTGCGAAAGTAATTTTAAAGAAGTGCAAAAAATCAATTTCTCTGACTTTGTCCCAAGTACTGATGCAGAAAAGATAAATCTAAAATATACTGATTCGGGAAGAATAACAGGAATATTGTTAAGCCCGAAAATGTTGGATTTTTCCAGTGTAGCTTTTCCTTTTACAGAATTTCCAAAAGGAATTGATGTTACTTTGTATGATAAAAAAGGAAAACGAACCTTTATAAAATCAAATTATGCGGTTTCTTACAAACAAACTAGTATTATAGATTTACAAGGAAAAGTAAAAATCACTTCGGATAATGGGCAGGTACTAGAAACGGAGCAATTGTATTTTGATCAAAAAAACGAATGGTTTTTTACCGAAAGAAAATTTAAATTTACAGATAAAAAAGGCGCTTCAAATGGGCAGGGAATTGATTTCAGTAAAGATTTCAAAGTAATTAATTCTCAAAGAATAGTTGGCGAAATTGAATCTACAGATTAATTAAATATACAAATTATGAGTTATCTAAAATACACACCCTACATTTATCTGGTTTTTGGAATTTTTCTTATTTATGACGGATGTACTAAATGGAATAATCCAGCTGATAATCCTTGGTTTAGTTTTCTCTTTGCTGGATTGGCTATTTTTATGTTTTTTTTCAGATTGAAATTTGCAAAAAAATTTATAGATAGAAATAAAAAAGTCTAAAAATGGAAATTAGTATCATATTATTGTGTTTAATATTATGTGCCTTTTTCTCAGGAATGGAGATTGCTTTCGTCTCTTCTAATAAAATTTATCTTGAAATTGAAAAAAAACAAGATAATTACATTTCAAAAATACTTACAAAACTTACCGAAAAACCTTCAATGTTTATTGTTTCTATGCTTATTGGAAACAATATAGCTTTGGTTATTTATGGGTTTTTTATGGGAGATTTATTGATGCACTGGTTTGATATATTGGGTTTTCATTTTTTTGGAATGATTAACTTATTAATTCAAACTGTATTATCCACATTTGTTGTTTTGATTACTTCGGAGTTTCTTCCCAAAGTCTTTTTTCAAATATATGCCAATACCTTATTGCGATTTTTTGCTTTACCAGCCTATTTTTTTTACAAATTATTTTATATTATTTCTGCGTTTTTTATTTGGGTTTCAGATTTTGTTTTGAGAAAATTTTTCAAAACACAGGGAGATCAAATACAATTGTATTTTAGTAAAGTAGAATTAGGGAATTATATCACGGAGCAAATGAGCGCTGTTTCGAATAATGAAGAAGTAGATTCTGAAATACAAATTTTCCAAAATGCTTTAGAATTTTCAGGGGTAAAAGCAAGAGATGTAATGACACCTAGAACCGAAATTGCGGCAATCGATGTTTTTGATTCCGTAGAAGCATTAAAAGAATTATTTATTAGTACTGGATATTCCAAAATAGTAGTATACCAAAATTCCTTGGATGATAGCATTGGATATGTGCACTCATTTGATTTGTTTAAAAAACCAAAATCAATAAAAGAAGTTGTAATTCCAGTTGAATTTGTACCGGAGACTATTTATATAAAAGACGCTATGAATTTATTGAGTAAAAAACGAAAGAGTGTAGCGGTCGTTTTGGATGAATACGGAGGGACTTCTGGTATTATTACAATAGAAGATATTGTAGAAGAATTGTTTGGTGAGATTGAAGACGAACACGATTCAAATGAGGAACTGATTGAAAAAGAATTAGAAGAAGGTGTTTATGTTTTTTCTACTCGGCTTGAAGTAGCTTATTTGAATCAGACATACAAACTTACAATTCCAGAAAGCGATTCCTATGGAACTCTTGGTGGTTTTATTGTTGATTTTACAAAAGATATTCCCCAAAAAGGGAATCAAATTACTATTGGATCTTATCATTTTGTTATTGAAGAAGCAACAAATAAGAAAATAGAATTAGTTAAAATGAGCGTACGGGAGTGATTTTTTTTGGAAAATTAAAATTTCTTGCAAAATAAAACGCTACTAGTATTATTATTAATTAGATAATTGTATTTTCGCAAACTGAATATAAAAATTAACAACAATAAAAATGGCAGTTTTAGCAAAAATTAGACAACGTTCCGCTTTATTGATAGCAGCTATTGCAATTGCATTATTTGCATTTATAATACAAGATCTTATCGGTAAAGGAGGCTTTGGTAAAAACACAAAAGACGTAGGAAGTATCGACGGGAAAGATATTTCATTTGATGACTTTAGAATTAAAGTGAGTAATGTTGAAAAAAGCGGTCAAGGTATTACTGCTACAGAAGCTGCAAACAGAGTTTGGGACCAAGAAGTTTCAATCGCTTTATTAAGTGCTGAATTTGATAAATTAGGATTGAGAGTTGGTGAAAAACACATTATCGAAATCTTTAAAGCAGATCAAAATATTGGTAAAAATCCTTTATTCTTAAATGCAGCTGGTATGTTTGATTTGGCCAAATTTAAAGAATATTTCAAATCAAATCCAGGTCAAGCACAGTCTCTTATAGAGAGAGAGAAAGATGCAGAATTGAATGCAAAGTTTCAAATCTACAATACCCTTATCAAAGCGGGTGTTTACACTACAGAAAGTGAAGGGAAGCTGAAATATGAAATGGAAGCTAATAAAGTGAATTTTGCTTATGTTGCCGGTCTATATTCTACTATCAAAGACAGTGATGTTAAAGTTTCTGATGAAGAGATTGTTGAATTCATGAAGAAAAACGAAAAGAAATACAAAGCAGAAGAATCTC
>CANEXR010000024.1 GCA_947443815.1 Flavobacteriaceae bacterium
AGAAACTAAATTTGGAATAGCCAAACAATACGGGATAACCGTTGAAGAGTTAGAAAAACAAAATCCAGGAATTAAACGAAATTTGCCTGTAGGTTTTAAATTAAGTATTCGAAATTCAAAAGAAGTTTTAGACAACGCCATCGTTAATAAACCTACATCCGAAAATGTTGAAAATACGGTATCAAATGCTTTTGTTCGTCCAGCCAACACTTTAGAATTGATAGATCAATTGATTAAAACAGCTTCCGATAATATAGGGACTAGATATAGAAGTGGTGGAACTTCAAAAGAAGGCTTTGATTGTTCTGGATTAATGTGTAACACCTTTGGAACATTCGATATTAAACTACCAAGATCCTCTTTAGAGCAATCTAGTTTTGGTACTAAAATCAATATAGAAGATGCTCAAAAAGGAGATTTAATTTTCTTTAGAACGAACGGAAGAAGTCAAATCAATCATGTTGGAATGGTGGTCGAAGTAATTGATGGTGAAATAAAATTCATTCACTCCTCTGTAAGTAGTGGTGTAATCATTTCTTCAACCAAAGAAAAGTATTATGAAAAAAACTTCACTCAAATCAATAGAGTTTTGCAATAGATTTTTCCGTTCTTAAAAGGTTTTAAACAAGATCGGAATAGTTACTTTTTAACCATTAAAAAACGGCCTAACCCTAATTTTAAAGCGAGTCGATTTTTACTTAATTCTAAAATTAACAATTCATACGTTTCTTTTTCACTTGTTTTAAGAATGATTTTTGTAGCATCTTTTGACAATATCCAAGTTCCTGACATGTTTTCACCCATAGCGTAGGCAATGAATTTACCATTTTCAATAAAATCAAAAGTCATTTTATTGATGAATTCTGTGTTTAACATTTTTAAACCTTCTTTGTTCATCCTTGATTTGTCGAGAACATCTTTAAATACCCATTTTCCAATAAGTAAAGAGGTATTTTGTGCATTAAGATTTGCTGATAATACCATTAAAAAGAATACGAATACTAGTTTTTTTTTCATAATGTATGATGTTTTTTTAATTTGGAACGGCATATAGTAATTTGGCTCTTTCTATATCAATAGGTTTGTCTAATGGAATTTTTAAAAAATAAAAAGATTGCCATTGTTGTGTCTTTAAGGCTTGAGGGCTAGTTGGTAGGTCCCAAGAAGGGTATACTCGAAGGGCTCTTTTTCCTTCTTTTAAAGAAGAAGTGAAAATTCCGTGTTCCATAAGGATTGCTTTTGGAAATACAAATTGTCCAAAATGAGTTGTTGTTTTTGTGTTGATAACCACAAAATCTATTGCATCAGTATCATCATAAGGCTGAATTGGTCCTTTGCCAATTCTTTTCCATAAAGTAACAAATTGCCCGATTTTAGTTGGAGTTGTTTTAGCAACACGAAACACTATTTTTAAGGTGTTTATTTCGAAAGTAAAAGCAGAATATGCAGCACTTTCTTTTTCTTGTATTTGATTTTTTAATTCGAATCCACATGGAATATAAAATTGTTCTTCCGTTTCGAATAGAGTATTAAATGGGGTATTTACAAACATAATATAAGAAAAATTAAATACTAACTACTAAATCAAAGTGTTATTGGGGTAGTTATTTAGTAGTTGTTATCAATAATACTCCATTAATTGCGCGAATACCATAGATTCTATAAGCAGCTATTTTTTTTAAAACAACAATTTGTTTTATTCTGTTTTCGTCAAGCGCATTAATTGTGCCGGCTATTTCGTCACCGAGCAAAGGAATTCCATCTACAACCAGTATTGGATTGGATTTTGTAATGCCATCTTTAACAGAAAAAGCTATTTTATCGATAATTATTTTATTGGTAATTCCGGAATAGTATTGTTCAGTTAATCGATTGTCAATGAATGGTTTCAAAAGTACAGCGCCATTTTTTCCTTCTTTTCCAAATTTTTTAACGGCTTCCTTTTTCTGAAGAAAATCGATTGCTATAAAATCTGTTATCTCAAATTCATTTAATAAAGTCAAATCTTCTGCGCTAATTTTTTCTTCATTAAAATAAAGTAAGACTCCATCAGTAATGGTTTTTAAATCTTTCTGACCGTTGATGGTCTCAATCAAAGATTTTGGTTTTATGACATCTTGTATGGTATCTTGAGCATTGGAATTTAGAAATACAGCAAAGAAAAGGATAAAAAAAATTTTTTTCATTTTTTGGTTTAGCTTAAGTGTTTAGTATAAAAATACATGAATTGTCTTATGGATGCCAAAACATTTCTGTTTTTACCATACCATTTCTTCTTGTAATTCTGCATTCCAAAAAGTTCCTGTTCCCATGTTAGTTTCTAATAATTTAAAGATTCCGTTTGCTGAAAATTCCGTTGTTAAAGGGGCATTTGCAGTGGATAATTTTGTTTTTACCCAACCTGGATGAATGGAATTTACGGTTATATTTTTATTGTTGACCCTTGCAGATAAAGTTTTGGTATACATGTTTAATGCAGATTTGGACATTCTGTAAGCGGTTGAATCCACTTTAGAAACACGGTTTAATGTTCCCATAATAGAAGAAATATTTAAAATTTTGCCAGTATCAACCACCAAATCTAAGATGGTTTCTGTAAAATGAACTAGTCCAAAAACATTGGTTTCAAATGTTAATCGTAAACTTTCTATATCTGGTTTTGTGGTGTCTAAATCGGGAGCAATTCCAGCATTGTTAATTAGGATATCAATGCCTTTGAACGAGTTTCTAATTAGTGTATTTGCATTGGTAATTGATTCTTGATTTGTTAAATCTAAGGGTACTACAAATAAGTTTTTGGAATTGATATTTTCGATTTTTCCATTTCTGGAAGTGCCAATCACAATATAATTTTCAGCAATTAATTTTTTGGTTAATGCATTTCCTATTCCTGAATTTGCGCCAGTGATTAAAACAATTTTAGAATTTGATTTCATTTTTTTTCATTTTTAGAAAGCCAATTTCAATTTGATTAATTCCATTTCGGAGGAAATGAATTGGTTATTATTTTGAACACAAACAGTATTGTACGATTACTATCTGGGATTTTGGCACTCAAATATATACAAATAATAGCACAAATTTGGGATGAATTGGAGTGTTTAGTTTACTCAAAGTTTAGAAGAAATATACTGTGTTCAAAAAAAAGCGAATGATATTGGTGTTCTTAAGTGAAAATTTATGAAAATTTTAGAATTTTAAAGAAGGCTCTAAACTGTTTTTTGAATTAGTTTTGTTGTAAATTGATAATTTAAGGGTATTTATTTTGTCAATTTCATTTTATTTGTAACTTTAACATAGAATTCAATAATGTAAAGTTGAATTTAGCTGTTTTTAATTTAACCTCATTTTAATATTAAATAATATGGTAGTACAGTATCAAGGAACGCAAAACGGAGTTCCAACAACATTTACGATAAGAATTATCGGAAATAATTTATCGAAAAGCAGTTCTAATTACCAAATCGATTTGTTGGTTGGTGAGAAGCAATTGCCTGTTTTTATAACATTAATTCACCAAAGTTTGTCTAATTGTTTAAAAGAAATCTATTTGTTTCGAAAACATAACCATATCCATTTTGATGCTACTTCCGAAAACGTAGCGCCTAAATTGGTCCCTTACGATTTGGTTTTATATAACTATAACAAGCACGCTTTGTTTATGGCTTAAAAGATTTGTAATTGTTAAAAAGGACTGCTCATTTGAGCGGTCTTTTTTTATTGTATTTTTTGCTGTTGCTCACTTATAGCAATCGTTTTTGCTAATCGTGACTGTCTCGTTTTTTCTTGTTTGGCGGTCATTATCCAATGTATGATTACTTTTTTATAGGAAGGTGCTTGTTTAATGAAAAATTCCCAAGCCGATTTATTTGCTTTAAACTGTTGTTCATAAGTTGGTTCAAGAGGCAGGGATTCTTTTTCGTGAGAATAGATTTTAGATTTATTTTCTGTTCTAAAACTAAATGCAATTAGGCCATCAGGAGTCATAAGTCCTGCTGTATTTAAGGCTTCCACTTTTTGAATGTTGATGGCGCTCCAAATGCTATTTTTTTTTCGAGGTGTAAAGCGAATGCTATAACTTTCTTTGTCAATCGATTTTCTTATTCCGTCTATCCAGCCAAAACATAGTGCTTGATCAACGGATTGAGACCAAGTCATTGAAGGTTTTTTACTCCCTACTTTATAGAAACCAACTAGTAATGCTGTGTCTTTTTGGTGGTTTTTTTCTAACCATTTTCTAAATTCAGTTTGTGTTGCAAAGAAAGTTGCTGTCATTTTAGGGGGTTAAAAAAGTTGAAAGATGTTGTTTTTAAAGTGGAGAGGCATGAACCATATTTATTACTACTAGTCTCTGTTGTAGTTATTGGTTTCAAATATAAAAAAAACGGATGAAAATAAAGTTTCAAAAGAGTAGGATTGTTAGTTGTAAGACTCGTTGTGTGAGGGATAGAAGCGGCATCCTTTTTCGTCTTATTCAAAATGGAATGCTAACTAGAACTCGTGTAGACGAAAAAGATATAGCGGATAGCCCGACCTGTAGTTTTTACGGAGGGGCACACCCAAATGCAGTTAGTTTTTTATCTATTTCTGAAATTTACTAAAAAAGTATATCTTTAGCCAACCAAAAAATCAAAACCAAGAATTATGCAAGACAACAAATCAGAGGATTTTAAGAGAGAACTCGGCTTACTGGACGGAACCATGCTTGTGGTGGGGTCTATGATAGGCTCAGGAATATTTATTGTGAGCGCAGATATTGCCAGGCAAGTGGGTTCGGCGGGATGGCTGACTTTGATTTGGCTGATTTCAGGAATTATTACTATGATTGCTGCTGTGAGTTATGGTGAGTTGAGCGCTATGTTTCCTAAAGCGGGAGGACAGTACGTTTATCTTAAAGAGGCGTACAATAAGCTGATTGCTTTTTTGTACGGTTGGAGTTTCTTTGCGGTGATTCAAACGGGAACGATTGCTGCTGTTGGGGTTGGTTTTTCGAAATTTGCGGCCTATTTGGTTCCGCCTTTGAGTGATGAAAATGTGTTGTATGAATTGGGAGCTTTTAAGTTGAATGCGGCTCAAATTGTTTCGATTATTACGATTGTTTTGCTTACTTACATTAACAGCCGCGGGGTGAAAAACAGTAAAATTCTGCAAACTGTGTTGACGGTTATCAAAATTTTATCGTTGTTTGGATTGATTATTTTTGGTTTCATATTGGCTGCCAAAGCTGAAATTTGGAATGCAAACTGGGCTGATGCTTGGAGCACTCGCTCGTTTAATACGGATAGTGGGTCTTGGATGCCTATTGGTGGAACGGCTTTGATTACAGGAATTTCGGCAGCCATGGTGGGTTCTTTGTTTTCGAGTGATGCTTGGGTTGGTGTGACTTTTATTGCTGGTGAAATTAAAAATCCAAAGCGCAATGTGGGTTTGAGTTTGTTTTTAGGGACTTTTATTGTTACAGTTATTTATGTGTTGACTAATTTGATGTATCTGGCAGTGATTCCTTTGGACGAAATTGCTACAGCAAAATCGGATAGGGTGGCAGTGGTAGCTTCACAATACACGTTTGGTGATATGGGAACGATTATCATTGCGGTGATGATTATGATTTCGACTTTTGCGTGTAATAATGGATTGATTATGGCGGGTGCAAGAGTGTATTATACGATGGCTAAAGATGGTTTGTTTCTTAAAAAAGCGGCTGAATTGAATGATGCAAGTGTTCCAGCTTGGGCACTTTGGGTACAATGTGTTTGGGCTTCTATTTTATGTTTGACAGGTAAATATGGTGATTTACTAGATTTTGTCATCATTATTGTTTTGATTTTTTACATTTTGACGATTTACGGAATTTTTATTCTTCGCAAGAAAATGCCGGATGTAGAACGACCTTATAAAGCGTTTGGATATCCTTTCTTACCTCTTTTATATATTGTAATCGCTTCCGCAATTTGTGTATCGCTATTGTTTACTAAGTTTTCTACTTGTGGTTGGGGTGTACTTATCATGTTGACAGGAATTCCAGTATATTATTTGACAAAACCTAAAGAGTAGTATTCAGATTGTAGAAAATAGTTTGTAGATGCAGTTTAAAAAGTAGATAAGAATCCGTCTAAAAAACAGAAAACCCGTTTTGACAAGCAAAACGGGTTTTTCTAGTGTAGTAAGCACTTATATAATATTAGCAAACAGCGTTTTCTAATACTAACTCTTCATTAAAAGGAAGTTGCCAAGCATCGGCTACCCCTTTGTAAAGGATTTTTCCTTTGGCTATGTTTAGTCCTTTTTTTAATTCTTCGTTTTCAGCACAAGCTTTTTTCCATCCTTTGTTAGCCAATTGTACAGCATAAGGTAGTGTGGCATTGGTAAGCGCCAAGGTTGAAGTATAAGGAACGGCACCTGGCATATTGGCCACGCAGTAGTGTACGATATCATCAATGATGAATGTAGGGTTTTCGTGAGTGGTTGGAGTACAAGTTTCGATACAGCCTCCTTGATCTACAGCTACATCAACAAGAACTGTTCCTGGGCGCATTAATTTTAGCATATCACGAGTAATCAAGTGAGGTGCTTTTGCTCCTGGAATTAATACTGCTCCAATGATTAAATCAGTGTCCAAAATGGCTTTTCTGATATTATAGTTGTTCGACATTTGAGTCATAACGTTGGCAGGCATAATGTCGTCTAATTGACGTAATCGCGGTAAGCTTACATCCATGATAGTTACTTGAGCTCCTAAACCGGCTGCCATTTTTGCTGCTTGAGTTCCTACGATTCCACCACCAAGAATTAATACTTTAGCAGGGGGAACACCTGGAACACCGCCAAGAAGAATTCCTCTTCCTTTTAATGGTTTTTCTAAGTATTTTGCACCTTCTTGAATAGACATACGACCAGCTACTTCAGACATTGGAACTAGTAATGGTAAACTGCGGTCTGTTTTTTCAACAGTCTCGTATGCCAAACAAATTGCTTCACGCTCTATCATTGCATGTGTTAGTGGCTCTGATGATGCAAAGTGGAAGTAGGTGAAAAGCAATTGATCTTTCTTGATAAGCGGGTATTCTGAGGCGATTGGCTCTTTTACTTTGATAATCATTTCTGCAATGCTGTATACCTCTTCAATAGTTGGTAAAATTACTGCACCTGCCGTTGCATATTCTTCATCAGCAAAACCGCTTCCTTCACCTGCAGTTGCTTGGACATAAACACTATGACCGTTATTTTTCATTTCAGCAACACCTGCTGGAGTAAGAGCAACACGATTTTCGTTATTCTTAATTTCTTTTGGAACTCCTATTATCATAATGAGGTTTTTAAAAAGTTGAGTTTACTTGCATTACAAATTTAGCACATAAAGAAAATATTATTGCTATTAGCTTATTAATTAAGAAAATATTAATTTTAATTTGTATTTTAGCATTAAAAATTTCTTATTATGTCTTTTTTTATATTTGTAAAAAGAAAAATAAACTACCATTTGAAAGTACAAACCAATTTGTAATTCCTTTTTTAACGATGCTACTAGACGAAACCGACAAAAAAATCTTACGACTTCTTCAGGAAGATGCGCACTTGACCTTAAAAGATATTGCCAATCAAATTAATTTGTCGCTCACTCCTGTTCATGATCGGGTGAAACGACTGGAGAAAGAAGGTGTTATCGAGAAGTATGTTTCAATTTTGAATAAAAAAAAATTAGGGGCAAATTTGACCGTTTATTGCCAAGTAACACTTATTAAACAAAATTATGATATCTCCGAAGGTTTCAATCAAGCCATTCTAAATATGCCTGAAGTAGTTGAATGTAATTTTGTTTCTGGAAGTTTTGATTATATGCTAAAAATTGTCTTGTCTGATATGGAAAGCTACCATCATTTTCACCAAAAAAAATTATCGGTATTGCCAGAAGTCTCACTGATTAATAGCTTTTTTATTATATCGGAAGTGAAAAGTACAACTGTTTTGCCTATTTTATAAAAAAAGTATCGGTATAAAATAGCAAAATCCGTTTCAAATTAATGAAACGGATTTTCTGTTTAATTCAGGTTGGGTTGCTTTGTCTAAAAAACTAAAAAAAAACTAAAACTAAAAAACAGCAACTGACAACCTGTAATCTGTCTGCTAATAATATGTAAAACGCCTTACTTTAGCAATGTATTTTGCCAATCGAATGACTTGATGGCTATAGCCAAATTCGTTGTCATACCAGATATAGAGGACAATATTTTTGCCGTCTTTAGAAACAATTGTGGCATTACTGTCGTAAATTGAAGGCGCTGAAGTTCCCACAATATCGGACGAAACCAATTCATTATTCAACGAATATTTAATTTGTTCCACTAACTCGCCTTGCAAAGCGTATTTTTTCATGATGGCATTAATTTTTGGAATAGAAGTTGCTTTTGCGACCTCAAGATTTAGAACCACCAAGGAACCGTTAGGAACAGGAACCCGAATAGCATTTGATGTCAATTTTCCTTCCAATGCGGGTAATGCTTTTGCAACAGCACTTCCGGCTCCAGTTTCGGTAATAACCATATTCAATGCAGCAGCTCTACCACGGCGGTATTTATTATGCATGTTATCCACCAGATTTTGGTCATTAGTATAGGAATGAATAGTTTCTAAATGCCCTTTTACAACACCCAATGTATCTTCGACTACTTTTAGAATAGGCGTGATGGCATTGGTGGTGCAAGAAGCCGCTGAAAAAATAGCAATTTCATCAGGATTATATTCATTTTGATTGACTCCATGAACAATATTTGGAACACCTTTTCCGGGAGCAGTTAGTAAGACTTTTTCAATTCCTTTAGAGACCAAATGCCTGCTTAATGCTTCGTGGGTTGTAAAAGCGCCAGTATTGTCAATAAGCAATGCATTGTCAATTCCATAATGTGTATAATCAATTTCTTCAGGAGAATTAGCAGTAATCATATAAACGGTAGTTCCGTTAATGATTAAAGCATTTTTTTTAACATCAGCTACAACGGAGCCTTGAAAATCGCCATGAATGGAATCGTATCGCAATAAAGAAGCTCTTTTTTCAAGTGAATTAGCATCATTTTTGTCACGAGTTACAATGGCTCTCAGGCGCAATTGATCTCCTTTTCCTGTTTTAGAAAGCAACTCTCGGGCTACTAATCGGCCAATTCTTCCAAACCCATAAAGGACAACATCTTTAGGCTGAATTTCCTCTGAATTTTTGGCTTCTTTTAATTTATCCAATACAAAATAGCGTTCGTCAGGATATTTTTCATCTTCCAAACGATATTCGTAGGTTAGTTTTCCAATGTCTAGTTTTGAGGGTGGCAAATCCAATGTTAAAATCACTTTGGCAATTTCTACGGAATCAAAAATAGAAATAGGTTTCCCTACAAATTCACCCGCATATTCATGCAAGTTAATAATTTCGCTTACGCTTCGGTCGATTAACTGATTTCTAAAAAGCACAATTTCGATTGATTTATCGTACCATAAATCGCTTATGATTCGGATTAATTCTACTCCTGCACGTCTTCGGTCAGCTTGAAATGAAATTTCTTTTTCGTATAAAAGAGGATAACTCATGTTGAAAATTTGTAAAATAAATGAATTGATTTTCTAAAATTTTGCGCAAAAGTACCTATTTCAATCGATTTCGTAACTTATTTTATAGTTTTTTTTTAAATAAAAAAAGCCAACTTGATTTTTCAAGATGGCTTTTGTATTGTTGGTAAAAAGAATTAGATAATGATTCTAAAAATTTCGCCGTTGTTGTTAATCATTTCAATTCGCATACTTTGTTTTTCATCTCTGTTTTTAAAAATTTTAGAGACAGTTTCAATATTAGTGGCTTTTACATTATCGATGCTCAAAATGATATTGCCTTTTAGTTCTTCACTATATTGCAATAGGTTTTCGTTATTGATTGCTTTGATTTTGACACCATAATCAATTTTGAATTTCTTTTTGTCGGTTGCATCGATATTTTCTACTTCAATGCCTTTGAATTCTGTGCTAAAGAATTCATTTTTACTCAAAGTAACGGCTACTATTTTATTTTTTCCATCACGCAGATAAGTAACGGCTACTTTGTCATTAGGTCTTTTAGTGTTGATATAACCCGAAAGATCAGCAAAAGTGGCTATTTTTTGAGTGTCTAATTGTACAATAATATCTCCTTTTTGCAAACCTGCTTTTTCAGCCCCAGAATTTTTAGAGACTTTATTGATATAAAATCCCTGTGTTTGGGAAACGCCTAGTTCTTTGGAAGCAATTGCATTTAGTTCGCCACCTTCAACTCCTAAAATACCTCTTTGTACATTGCCAAATTCCATTAAATCTTCAATGATTTTTCTAGCATTGTTAGAAGGTACGGCAAATGAATAGCCAACATACGAGCCCGTCATGGAAGAAATCATAGTGTTGATTCCAATTAATTCCCCACGTGTATTAACAAGTGCGCCACCACTATTTCCTGGATTAACAGCTGCATCAGTTTGAATAAAAGATTGTATGCCGCTGGTATCGAGATTTCTAGCTTTGGCCGAAACAATTCCTGCTGTCACCGTTGAAGTTAGATTATAAGGATTCCCGACAGCCAAGACCCATTCTCCAACTTTTACCGAATCAGAATTGGCAAAAACGGTATACGGAAGTTTTTCATCGGCATCGATTTTTAATAAGGCAATGTCCATTTTAGAATCCGTTCCAATGAGTTTTGCGGTATATGATTTTTTGTTGTTTAAAGTAATTTCAATTTCTGAGGCATCTTTTATAACGTGGTTATTAGTTACAATATAGCCGTCTTCGGAAATAATCACACCAGAACCCGTGCCAACTTGCTCTTGTTGCTGTTGTCCGCCATAGCCATAAAAATATTCCATAATGGGATTGCTGACGGTTTTTCGAGAAACATTTTTTACGTGAACCACAGTATGTATGGTTTTGTCGGCGGCCTCTGTAAAATCAATTGCATCTGCGGGTAGTCCAACATTTTTGCTATAGTTTTCAGATGCTACGGTTACCAAGCCATTTTTGTTGTTTGAAAAATAGCCATTACTGTCAAATAATAGTTTGTAAGCGCCTAATGTAATCGCTCCACTTAATAGCGATACTAAAAATAAACTTGAGAATTTTTTCATAACACGATTTAGTTTTATTAGTTGTTTCATTACAAAATTAGTAGATAATTTTTTTAAGCAAAACAGTTTAACGCTCTTTAACAATGATTAACATTTCATTAATAGTTCGTACTTTTGTAGCACTCAATTCAATAAAAATGCAATTAGAATTTTATAAATACCAAGGAACAGGAAACGATTTTGTTATGATTGATAATCGAGGCACAACGTTTCCCAAAGACGATATTCAACTAATAGAACGATTGTGCGATCGCCGTTTTGGAATTGGCGCTGATGGGCTGATACTCTTAGAAAACGATTCAGAAACTGATTTCAGAATGGTGTATTACAATTCCGATGGCAATCAAAGCTCTATGTGTGGGAATGGTGGTCGATGTTTAGTGGCTTTCGCCAAAAAGCTAAATGTAATCAATGATACGACTACTTTTATCGCCACAGATGGTTTGCATCATGCTACTGTTGAAACGGATGCTTTAGTTTCCTTACAAATGATTGATGTTGATGCTGTTAAAATAACACCAGCCTACACTTTTCTCAATACTGGTTCACCACATCATGTGCAAATGGTAGCTGATTTAGAGCATTATAATGTAAAGGAAAATGGTGCTGCTATCCGTTATGGTGATTTATACGGAAAACAAGGAAGTAATATTAATTTTGTAAAAAAAATTGACGAAACTACTTTTTCGCTTCGTACGTATGAAAGGGGTGTTGAAGATGAAACTCTTGCTTGCGGAACTGGAGCAACGGCTGTTGCCATTGCCATGAATGCTACTGGAGAAACCGATGCTACTGCAATAGATTTGAATGTCGAAGGCGGAAAATTAAGAGTGTCTTTTGAAAAAAAGGACGATCAGTATAAAAATATTTTTCTTAAAGGACCAGCGGAATTTGTATTCAAAGGGACTATTGAAATTTAAATAAAAAGTTGCAAATCGAATAAATGATAACACTAAAAGGAAAAACAATTTATCTCCGAGCACTAGAACCAAATGATTTGGACTTTGTGTATGCCATGGAAAACGATCAAAGTATTTGGGAAGTAAGCAATACCCACACACCATACAGTCGGTTTTTGGTCAAACAATATTTAGAAAATGCCCATCAAGATATTTATGAAGCCAAACAATTGCGATTGGCAATTTGTCAAGACGAAGACTTTCCTGCCATTGGATTAATCGATTTATTTGATTTTGATCCAAAGAACAATAGAGCCGGAATTGGGATTGTAATTCAGACTTTGGAAAATAGAAAGCAAAACATTGGCTCGGAAGCATTAGAATTGCTAATTAGATACGCTTTTTATAATCTAAATTTACATCAATTATATGCAAATATTGCGACTCAAAATGAGGCTAGTATTGCTCTTTTTACTAAATTTGGATTCCAGAAAATAGGCGTGAAAAAAGATTGGACTTTCGTTAACGGAAGTTACAAGGATGAAGCCCTTTTTCAATTAATTAATCATTCATTTTAAAATTTTTTGTTTTGAACTTAAAAAAAATTATAACCATTGCTGCCGTAGTTTTAATATCAGGATTGATGCTCTATGGATTTATTCTTATAAGACAAATTTTTGCTAATAATACCCAATTTGAAGATAATGAAGTGTATGTTTTTATTCCAACAGACGCTAATTATGAACAAGTCCAAAAAATTGTCTCTCCTTATGTTGAAGATATGGGACGTTTTGATGTAGTGGCACATAAAAAAAGCTATCCAGATAATGTGAAATCGGGGCGGTTTTTATTCAAAAAAGGAATGAATAGTAATGAATTGATCAATGCATTGCGGTTGAATCTTGCTGTAAATTTAGCTTTCAATAATCAAGAACGATTGGAAGATTTTGCAGGAAGAATAGGTTCCCAAATCGAAGCTGATAGTTTGTCATTATTGACTGCATTTAAAGATCCTGTTTTTATGAAAGAAAATGGGTTTAACGAAGATAATGTCTTGACAATGTTTATTCCGAACACTTACGAAATTTATTGGAACACCTCTGCTATTAAATTTCGTGATAAAATGATTAAAGAATACCGAAATTTTTGGAATGAAGAAAGAACTGAAAAAGCAAAAAAGCAAGGATTAACACCCATTCAAGCCACCATATTAGCTTCCATAGTACACAAAGAATCAGTTAAAAAAGATGAAAGACCAAGAATAGCAGGTGTTTATTTGAACCGTTTGAATAAAGGAATGCTCTTACAAGCAGATCCAACTGTAATTTTTGCTGTCAAAAAACAAACAAACGATTTCAAACAAGTTATTAAAAGGGTTTTGAACAAGGACTTAAGTGTGGCTTCACCTTACAATACGTATTATACATCTGGATTGCCTCCAGGACCAATTGCAATGCCTGAT
The DNA here is from genome assembly GCA_947443815.1 of Flavobacteriaceae bacterium. Lineage (GTDB taxonomy): Bacteria > Bacteroidota > Bacteroidia > Flavobacteriales > Flavobacteriaceae > Flavobacterium. The sequence continues at coordinate 13,491 of CANEXR010000024.1, forward strand.
ATTACAGCTCTCGAAGCAGTTTTAAATCCCGAAAAGCACAATTATATTTATTTTTGTGCGAGTGTTGATCGTTTTGGGTATCATGAATTTGCTGTTACACAGGCTGAACATGAACAAAACGCCAAAAAATATTACAATTGGATTAACAGTCAAGGGGTAAAAAGATAATTTTGAGACCTACAAAAAAACTCTTTTTATTTTTTTTAATCTTTATTAGATTTCATTTCGCCTCAGCACAGATTTCATTAGATTCCTTTCTAAAACCATCTGATACTTTAAATAAAAAAAGGCAAAATACCGTTATTATTTCTGAAACGGTATTGGCTAGCAGTGCTTTGGTTGGTTTGAATCAACTTTGGTATGCCGATTATCCGCAGTCTAATTTTCATTTTATAAATGACAATTCAGAATGGCTTCAAATGGATAAAATGGGCCATTTCTATTCCTCTTATCATTTAGGGAGGTTTGGTGCAGAAATGCTGGAATGGAGTGGTGCTAACAAAAAAAAGCAATTGATTTATGGTGCAGGATTGGGATTTGTTTTTCTAACTGCGGTTGAGGTTATGGATGGGTATTCCTCACAATGGGGAGCTTCTTCAGGAGATATACTCGCTAATGCAACTGGAACTGCATTATATGTTTCACAGGAGCTTTTATGGAAAGAACAACGCATTACCCCTAAATTTTCATTTCATTCAACATCATACTCTAATCAGAGACCAGATGTTCTGGGTAGTACATTAACAGAACAAATCCTGAAAGATTATAATGGACAAACCTATTGGCTTTCCGTTAATTTATATTCCTTTTCTAAAGGTTCAAAAATACCTAAATGGCTCAACTTAGCTTTTGGCTACGGAGGGGAGGGAATGCTTACTGGAAATGTAGAAAATAGCAGCTTAATTCCTACTCAAAAAAGCGAAAGATACAGACAATTTTACCTAAGTTTTGATGTTGATTTGACTAAAATCGAGACAAAATCACATTTTTTGAAGTCAATTTTCTCCATTTTTAATACCATTAAAATTCCAGCTCCAACGTTTGAATACTCGGCTAACGAGGGACTTAAGGGACATCTATTGTATTTTTAGAAAAGATTAACGTGTTGATTTTGAGCGTTGTATTTTTTATTGTATCTTTGCGCGTAGAAATTTCTCAACGGGACAGCGTTTTGAAGAAAAACAATTTATGATAAAAAAATGGTATTTTTATACAAGTTTGACAATTATTATAGCTTTTTTAAGCTCTGGTTTTAAACCTTTAAATTTAGACACCAACCCATGGTTTCTAACAGATGAAATGGATGGAACACACTACTTATTTCCATCTCAAGAACAAGAAGATTACACCAATTTGAATATCCCTTTTACTGGAAATTTCTTCATTGGATTTAAAGAAGCTATCGCCTTTAAAGAATCGCAAGGCAAATACAAAAAAATTAATTCTCTCGGTTATTTAGGAAAATATCAATTTGGTACAGCAACGTTAAAAACAATTGGCGTTCATAATTGTGCCGCTTTTTTGAACAACCCCGATTTACAAGAAAAAGCTTTTATTGCCCTTTTAGCCAAAAACAAATGGGAGTTAAGAGACGAAATCGAAAAATACGAAGGAACGCTACTTAATGGTATCCGTGTTACTGAATCAGGAATTTTGGCAGCTGCTCATCTTGGAGGTGTAGGTTCTGTAAAAAAATATTTCAAAAATAATGGAAAACGATATTTAAGAGACGCTTATGGGACTTCGTTGAGAAGTTATATGAAGGCTTTTGGTGGATATGATACCTCTTTTATTATTGCAGATAGTAATGCAAGGGTAAAAAATATTTAAACATATATTTTTATTAGTATTCGTAAAATCCGCTAAAAGTTTATTTAGTTCCATTTTTAAACATAAAAAAAGGCTAATTCATTACAAATTAGCCTTTTCAGAACGTATGTTTTTTTTAATTTTTATCTCCTAATTCAAAAACAAGTCCGCCACCAATAGTGAATTGATATAAAGAGGAATAACTACTTATGCCAGTACTTGCTCCCCCTGGACCAAAGTAAACTCCCCCACCAACAGATTGAGCAACCGATAATAATTGTCCTTGAAGTTTTAAACCTACACTTTTAGTTGCCCAGATAATGATACCTCCTTTTAATCCCCAAGCAAATTTTGTTGCTGATCCTGAATAGTTTGTACTGGGGTTTTTTATATCAATCACGGCAACACCAGCCATTAAACCACCAAAACCTTCCACATTTTTTCCAGTTTTTCTAAAGCTTTGATTCCCACCTAAAAGAATGTAATTCATTGCAACATCAAAATTGGCATACTTATCATAAAGTCCTCCATTGTAATATTGTGTAGGCGCATGGGTATCTTGTCTTAAATATAATATTTCAGCATAGGAATCTGGTCGAACTTCAAATTCTAATCCGGCACCATATTGAAATCCATCTTTTAATTTTCCTTGGTAATAATTTCCAAAATCATAATACGAATCAAAACTATCCTCAAAGGCATAAGAGCCATAAAAATTCAATCGTATTGAGTTGTTGTTGTCGTATACTTGTTTTCTGTTTTGTTGTGCATAACTACCATAACCAACAATTAGAAATACAGCTATAAAAAGTTTGATTGTTTTTTTCATATTTTCATTTTTACTAATAAAATTCCCTCAGAAATCGATTTTAATTTAAATCAAATATAAAAAAAAAGGAGCATTAACAATAAATTAAGGAGGTAATTTTTACAAGTACCTTTTTTATTAAAATGAAAAATTATTATCCAATTAAAATTTTTAAAATCGTAATGGCAGCTTCACTAATTTTTGTACCAGGTCCAAAAACGGCAACAGCACCTGCGTCAAATAGAAAGGGATAATCTTGAGCTGGTATTACGCCACCTACAACTACCATAATATCGTCTCTACCTTGCTTTTTAAGTTCTGAAATCACTTGTGGGACCAATGTTTTATGTCCTGCAGCTAAGGAAGAAACTCCCAGAACATGGACGTCATTTTCTACAGCCTGTTTTGCAGCTTCAGCTGGGGTTTGAAAAAGTGGGCCAATATCTACATCAAAACCTACATCTGCATACCCTGTAGCAACAACTTTAGCACCTCTATCGTGTCCATCTTGACCTATTTTTGCAATCATAATTCGAGGTCTTCTTCCTTCTTGTTTGGCAAAAAAGTCAGCCAGTTGCTTTGCTTCTTCAAAGCTTTCATCATTTTTTATTGCTTTACTATACACGCCACTAAAAGATTTAATTTGTGCTTTATACCTGCCAAAAACGGTTTCGAGTGCATCGCTAATTTCGCCTAAAGTAGCTCTATTTCTTGCAGCTTCGATAGCTATTTCGAGTAAATTACCTGCTCCTGTTTTAGCACAATGGATTAATTTTTCAATTGATGTTTTTACTTTTTCAGCATCTCTAGTTGCTTTAATTTGATCTAATTGTTCTACTTGTTGCTTCCGAACCATTTGATTATCAACATCAAGAATTTGTAGAAGATCTTCTTTTTCTAATCGATATTTATTCATTCCTACAATTATGTCCTGACTACTATCAATACGAGCTTGCTTTCTGGCTGCTGCTTCTTCAATTCTAAGTTTTGGAATTCCTGATTCAATCGCTTTGGTCATACCTCCTAATGCTTCTACTTCTTCGATAAGTTCCCAAGCTTTTTGGGTAATCTCGGCAGTTAGACTTTCAACATAATAACTTCCAGCCCATGGATCAACTGTTTTAGTAATTTTGGTCTCATCTTGCAAAAAAAGTTGTGTATTTCGGGCAATTCTTGCTGAAAAATCGGTTGGCAAAGCAATAGCTTCATCTAAAGCATTGGTATGAAGTGATTGTGTCCCACCAAAAACCGCTGCTGCCGCTTCAATACAAGTTCGAGTTACATTATTAAAAGGATCTTGTTCTGTAAGACTCCAACCCGAAGTTTGACAATGTGTTCTCAAGGCCAAAGATTTTTCTTCTTTTGGATTAAATTGTTTCAAGAGTTTTGCCCAAATCATTCTGCCAGCACGCATTTTTGCAATTTCCATAAAATGATTCATTCCGATAGCCCAGAAAAAGGAGAGGCGAGGAGCAAATTCGTCAATTTTCATTCCTGTTGTCAATCCCGTTCTGATGTATTCTAAACCATCAGCCAGCGTATAAGCAAGTTCAATATCGGCCGTTGCACCTGCTTCCTGCATATGGTACCCTGAAATAGAGATTGAATTGAATTTAGGCATTTTTTTGCTGGTGTATTCAAAAATGGCAGCAATTATTTTCATCGAAGGAGTCGGAGGATAGATGTAAGTATTACGTACCATAAATTCTTTCAAAATATCATTTTGGATGGTTCCCGAAAGTTTTTCAGGAGGTACACCTTGTTCCTCGGCAGCAACAATATAAAAAGCCATTATTGGCAATACTGCCCCATTCATAGTCATAGAAACCGACATTTCATCAAGTGGGATTTGATCAAATAATACTTTCATATCTTCCACAGAATCGATCGCAACACCAGCTTTACCAACATCTCCAACTACTCGTTCATGATCCGAATCATAACCTCGATGTGTCGGTAAATCAAAAGCTATTGAAAGCCCTTTTTGACCTGCAGCAAGATTTCTTCTATAAAAAGCATTACTTTCTTTTGCAGTTGAAAATCCTGCGTATTGGCGAATAGTCCATGGTTTTCGAACATACATAGTTGAATAAGGGCCGCGTAAATTTGGTGCAAAACCAGCACCAAATTCAAGATGCTCCAAGTTTTGAATATCGTGCTTTGAATATGTTGATTTTATGGCAATATTTTCGGACGTATAAAAAAAATCTTGCGCTATATC
>CANEXR010000025.1 GCA_947443815.1 Flavobacteriaceae bacterium
CTGAAAACTAGAAATTTTTTCTATTTGCGATTCAATCTTCATCTCTCAAATGTATTAAAAGATTAAATGATTTAAAAATTAAAAACCTAAAAGTAAATCAAGCAACTGAAAAAAAATTATTTAAACAAAAAAGGCTTGACTTTCGCCAAACCTTTTTATGTAAATCATAATCTACCGATTACAACAAAGCGTCTAAACTATCTGCATAGGTTTGTTTTGGAGCAACTCCAACTTGTTTCCCAACTACTTCTCCATTATGAAAAACCAATACTGTCGGAATATTTCTTACCCCGTACTTAGCAGCAAATTCTTGGTTGGCATCAACATCCACTTTCCCTACTACTACTTTCCCTTCGTATTCAGTACTCAATTCGTCAATGATTGGCCCAACCATTCTACAAGGACCACACCATGCTGCCCAAAAATCCACCATTACCGGTTTGTCTGATTTCAAAACTACTTCATCAAAAGTAGCATCCGTTATTGCTAATGCCATATATTTTATATTTAAATGTTTACGATTTTAAATCTGGTACAAATTTAGAAATTAAAAAGGAATCCTACACCATTCGCAAATTAGTTTTGGTTATGCCTGTATTGTCAATTGTTATTTTCAGGAGCTATTTCCTGCTATCCGTTCCAATCTTTTATAGTTCAGTCAGGGTTTTGGAACCCTAACTGAACTATAAAAGGATTTCCTCTACTATCAGGGCTAGGGCATCCTGCGCTAATTCAACTTAAAGTTAATCTGCATTTTCTCTAGCTCTACTAACAATTCACTCGATATTTTAATTTTCAATTTTCTGCTGGGCATACTTAATTTGGTCACTACTTTTATCTCTTCCACTTCTTCCACTTTTGCAACAGCATTGGTCTCTGGAATTTCTAATAATCCCGTTTCAGCATCCTCACTCTCATCCACAAACAGCTCTTCTTCCTCATCAATAACAAGAGGTAGAACTTCAATCATACGTTTGCTTTTTTCAATTTCCATAATCTCAAAAGTAACCGTATTATCGCCTTTATTTTCTTGAAAAAGACGACTCAATCTATGAATAAAATCAGTTTCCAAATCTTTAATGTTAAGCAATACAACCAATTTTTTTGCAAATTCAGCCAATACATCCTGCAATTGTTTCACCTCCGAAAATTGCAATCTTGGTTCTCCTTTTTTACCCGTATCCCGATCCGTCCAACCTTCTTTTACCAATACTTTCATAAAAGTAAAATTATTCTGAATCAAGAAATGACGAAATTTCAAGTACTCCTCTCCAAAAATTCGAAATTCATAACTTTCATCATATCCTTCCAATGAAAACATACCCCAGCCTTTTCCGTTTTTGGCCACCCGATGTTGTACATTATTTATAATTCCACCAAAACTTAATGTTTTCCCCACATGAAGCTCCATACTTTTTAATGCTTCTAATTTGGCATTACAAAAATATTTCATCTCAAATCGAAAATCATCCAATGGATGTCCCGAAATATAAATCCCCACCACTTCCTTCTCTTTCGCCAATTTTTCCATCGTACTCCAATCCTCGCAAGGCGGCACAATAGGCTCGGCAATCTGCACTTCGCTCGTATCACCAAACAAACTTACCTGCGATGAATTTTCATTTTCCTGAAACTTCGATCCATACCGAATCGCTTTTTCATAAAACGTAATTCCATCACCATCATCATGAAAATATTGCGCACGTGTTGTCCCTAAAAACGAATCAAATCCTCCTGCCAATGCTAGATTTTCCAATGCTTTTTTATTGGCAGCCCGCAAGTCAATTCGTTTGGTCAAATCAAAAATAGATTTATACTTTCCATCTTTTCTTTTTTCAACAATAGTTGCTACAGCACCAGAACCTACCCCTTTTATAGCACCCATTCCAAAACGTACTGCATAATCATCATTCACAGTAAATTTATAAAAAGACTCATTTACATCTGGCCCTAAAACCTGTAATCCCATGCGCTTACATTCTTCCATAAAGAACGAAACCTGTTTGATATCACTCATATTATTCGACAAAACTGCCGCCATATATTCCGCAGGATAATTCGCTTTTAAGTAGGCCGTTTGATAGGCGACCCAAGCATAACATGTGGAGTGCGATTTATTAAAGGCATATTCAGCAAAGGCTTTCCAGTCATTCCAGATTTTCTCAAGTTTGTCTTTAGCATGTCCTTTTTCCATTGCTTGAGAAATGAATTTAGGCTCCATTTTAGCCAAAACATCAATCATCTTTTTCCCCATTGCTTTACGCAAAACATCCGCATCACCCTTAGAAAAACCTGCTAATTTCTGGGACAAAAGCATTACTTGCTCTTGGTAAACAGTAATTCCGTAGGTGTCTTTCAATAATTCTTCGCAATCATCCAAATCGTATTCGATAGGTTCTTCTCCATTTTTACGTTTAATAAAACTCGGAATATAAGCAATCGGTCCCGGACGATACAAGGCATTCATGGCAATCAAATCAGGAAAAACAGTCGGCTTCAATTCCTTCATGTATTTTTGCATTCCCGCACTCTCATATTGAAAAATCCCTACCGTTTCCCCACGCTGAAAAAGCTCGTAGGTTTTTAAATCATCAATAGGAAATGTGTCAGGGTCGAGATCTATATTGCTTCTGTATTTTACTAATTTAACAGTGTCTTTTATCAAGGTTAGGGTTTTCAAACCCAAGAAATCCATCTTTAATAGCCCCGCACTCTCTACAACCGAGTTGTCAAACTGTGTCACAAACAAATCCGAATCTTTGGCAGTAGCCACTGGAACAAAATTAGTAATATCACTTGGCGTTATAATTACACCACAAGCGTGAATCCCAGTATTTCTTAGGTTTCCTTCTAAAACTTTAGCTTGCTGAATGGTTTCTCCACCTAAATCATCTTCATTGGCTATGCCAATTAATTCTTTGATTTTATCGTATTCTTCCGGACGAACCGCTTTTTTAATAACCTCTTCTTTTTCACTTAAAAAACGCGCTAAATTCCATTTAGACGGCATCATTCCCGGAATCAATTTGGCAATTTTATCCGCTTCAAACAAAGGCAAATCGAGTACACGAGCCGTATCACGAATGGCTGATTTTGTTGCCATTTTACCATAGGTGATAATTTGGGCTACTTGTTTTGAACCGTATTTTCGAATCACATAATCCATCACACTGCTTCGGCCTTCATCATCGAAATCGATATCAATATCGGGTAATGACACCCTATCGGGATTCAAGAAACGCTCAAAAAGCAGGTTATACATCAACGGATCAATATTCGTAATTTTCAAGCAATATGCCACCACGGAACCTGCTGCAGAACCCCGACCTGGACCAACAGAAACACCCATGCTTCTGGCTTCGGCGATTAAATCTTGTACAATCAAGAAATAGCCAGGATATCCTGAATTCGAAATGGTCAGCAATTCAAAATCCAATCGCTCTTGAATTTCTTCCGTAATTACAGGATATCTTCGGTTAGCGCCTTCAAAAGTTAAGTGCCTCAAATAGGCATTTTCTCCACGTACTCCGCCATCTTTCTCATCTTCGGGATCATTAAACGCAATTGGAATTTCAAACTTAGGCAGTAACACTTCCCGAGCTAAATCGAAAATCTCAATTTTATCCACAATTTCCGAAATATTCGAAATTGCTTCCGGCAAATCAGCAAAAAGTTGCTTCATTTCATCCCCAGACTTGAAATAATATTCCTGATTGGGTAAACCATAACGATAGCCACGCCCACGTCCAATGGGTGTCGTTTGTTTTTCGCCATCGCGCACACAAAGCAAAATATCATGCGCATTGGCATTTTCTTTATCAATATAAAAAATATTATTCGTAGCAATTAACTTCACATCATTCCTTCTAGCCAGAGCAATTAGCGAAGTATTTACCCTGTTTTCGTCTTCTTGATTGTGACGCATTAACTCCATATAGAAATCCTCTTGGAATTCATTTTTCCACCAAAGCAGTGCTTCTTCGGCTTGATTTTCACCTAAATTCAATACCTTATTTGGAATTTCACCATAGAGATTACCAGACAAAACAATAATATCTTCTTTGTATTGCTGAATCACTTTTCTGTCGATTCTAGGCACATAATAAAACCCTTCGGTATAGGCAATAGAAGACATTTTAGCTAAATTATGATAGCCTTTTTTGGTCTTCGCCAAAAGAACGATTTGGTAACCATTGTCTTTCCGAGATTTGTCTTTATGGTCTTCACAAACAAAAAATTCACAACCTACAATGGGTTTCATTAGAACTTCTGTAGGCGCTTCTCCATTTTCAATAGCGGCTTTATTCTTGGCTTCAGCGGCTTTATTATGGTATAAAATATCGCGAACAAAATGAAATGCACCCATCAAATTGGCATGATCGGTCATCGCTACGGCAGGCATTTTTTGTTGTGCAGCCGCTTTCACCAATGCTGCAATACTGATGGTAGATTGCAAAACTGAAAATTGTGTATGGTTATGCAAATGCACAAAATCAGTATCAATCAATACTTTTTTATTCTCAGAGAGCGCTTCCTTTGAGACTACGGCAGCCTGCTTTTCTCCAAATTGTTGGCGTATACTATCCGAAGCTTCTTTGAGATTGATGTGCCTTAATCCAATCAGTTGAATTTCTCTTGGATTCTTATTTTGAAAATCTTGAAAATAACTTGCTGGAACATCGAGCTCTTCTTTGGTAAAAATATCGCGACGAATTAACTCCAAAAAACAACGCGTAGTTGCTTCCACATCGGCAGTTGCATTGTGCGCTTCTGCAAAAGGTTTATTAAAAAGATAAGCGTGTAATTCTGTTAAAGTGGGTAACTTAAATTTTCCTCCTCGACCACCAGGAAGTTTTAACAACGAAGCTGTAACTTCGGTGCAAGTATCTAAAACTGGCATCGAAGCCATGGGCGACTGCACTCCCAAACGGTGAAATTCGCAACCCATAATATTGACATCAAAACTTAAATTTTGACCTACAATAAATTTGGCTTTGCCTAAAGCATTATTGAATTTTTCTAAAACTTCGGCCAAAGAAATTCCCTCAGCTTCGGCTAATTCAGTTGAAATACCATGAATTCGTTCTGCATCATACGGAATATTAAACCCATCAGGCTTTACCAAATAATCTTGGTGTTCGATGAGTTTTCCCATATCATCGTGCAACTGCCAGGCAATTTGAATACAACGAGGCCAGTTGTTCGTGTCAGTTATAGGCGCGTCCCAACGCTTAGGTAATCCTGTGGTTTCGGTATCGAATATTAAGTACATAGCTGCAAATGAAGTATTTGTAATTCTTTAAAATCACAAAAAATGAATTTCAAATTTAGTTTTTTTTAGCTAAAGAAATTCGGAAGTTATTAACAAAAAAAACTTGAATTCAAATTTAGAATTCTTGTTCAAACTAATTAGTCTTTCTCTTGAAACCTAAATTATTTCGGAAAAAGCGCCTCAAAAACAATAAAAAAAGGAGAATATCTCTTTTTTGGATGTCGTAGTATTTCATCATTAAATAACGCATTTATAAACACAAAAAAAGCATCATTTTAGCGTACAAAAAACACTAATAAAATTACTTTTAGAAAATAAATCAACCCGTAAATAATACCAATTATTACTATTTTATTGGTTTTTGTTGTATTTTTATTAAAAATACTTTCTTTTTGATGATAAATTACAATAAATTTGCAAAATATCAAAAACGTTTTATTGTTACTAAAAAACAGTTTAAAAAGAAAATTAATGTCAAAATTAAAAGCCGACATCCAAGCTGCTAATACATATTAAGAAGTAGTAAAACGTTTTTAAAACGGTTTGGGTATCGTATATAATGAAATAGTATAATTGACACTTTTATTTCTTTTTCTAAATTTGTTGCCATTGTTATAGTTACACAATTATTGTAGCTCTAAAAAAGAAATACATTTAAAAAAAATTAAAATGAGTAAGACATTATTTGACAAAGTATGGGATTCACATGTAGTGCGTAAAATTGAAGATGGACCAGACGTGTTTTTTATTGACCGTCATTTCATTCATGAAGTTACCAGTCCTGTTGCTTTTTTAGGTTTGAAAGAAAGAGGCATCTCGGTTTTATACCCAGAGCGCACTTTTGCAACAGCGGATCATAACACCCCAACTATAAACCAACACTTACCTGTTGCTGATGCTTTATCTGCTAATCAATTGAAAGCATTAGAAGACAACGCAGCAGAATACGGCATTTCTCACTGGGGATTAGGCCATCAAAAAAATGGAATTGTACACGTTGTAGGCCCTGAAAACGGAATTACATTACCTGGAGCTACAATTGTTTGTGGAGATTCACATACCTCTACGCATGGTGCTTTTGGCGCTATTGCTTTCGGAATTGGAACTTCTGAAGTAGAGATGGTAATGGCTACACAATGTATTATGCAGCCAAAACCAAAGAAAATGCGTATCAACGTAAACGGAACTTTGAGTAAAGGTGTGGGGCCAAAAGATGTGGCTTTGTATATCATTTCAAAATTGACTACTTCCGGAGGTACTGGTTATTTTGCTGAATATGCCGGAAATGTTTTTGAAGATATGTCTATGGAAGGTCGAATGACAGTTTGTAACTTGAGTATCGAAATGGGTGCTCGTGGTGGTATGATAGCGCCTGACCAAAAAACATTTGATTTTTTAGAAGGACGTTTATATGCTCCAAAAGGCGAAGCTTGGGATAAAGCTGTTGCCTATTGGAAAACCTTAAAGACTGATGCTGATGCTGTGTTTGATACCGAATTAAATATCGATGCAGCAGATATAGAACCAATGATTACCTATGGTACTAATCCTGGAATGGGAATTGGTATCTCCGCAACTATTCCAAATGCCAACCAAGTAGAAGGTGGTGAAGAAACCTATAAAAAATCTTTAGCCTACATGGGCTTTGAAGAAAATGATATAATGATTGGCAAACCAATTGATTTTGTTTTCCTTGGTAGTTGTACTAATGGCCGTATCGAAGATTTTAGAGCTTTTACAGAAATTGTAAAAGGGCGAAAAAAAGCAGATAATGTTACCGCTTGGCTAGTTCCAGGTTCTCATGTTGTAGAAGCACAGATTAAAGAAGAAGGGCTTTTGGATATTCTTACTGAAGCTGGTTTTGTATTGCGTCAGCCAGGATGTTCTGCTTGTTTAGCGATGAATGATGATAAAGTACCTGCCGGGAAATATGCAGTGAGTACTTCAAACAGAAACTTTGAAGGCCGTCAAGGTCCTGGCTCAAGAACATTATTAGCTAGTCCAATTATGGCTGCAGCTGCTGCGGTTACAGGGAAACTGACAGATCCTAGAGATTTGTTTTAAAAAGCTTTGAGCTTTGAGCAGTCGGCGATCAGCTGAAAGCCCAATGCTCAAAGCCCGAAGCCCATATGAGAGATTTTAGAAAATATATCGTTTGGCAAGAAAGTCATTTGTTTACACTTGAAGTTTATCAAGTAACGAAAGAGTTTCCAAAAGAAGAATTATTTGGATTAACAAGTCAACTGAGAAGAGCAGTTTCGTCTATTCCAACAAATTTTGCTGAAGGTTGTGGCTCTAATTCCGAAAAAGAATTTGGAAGATATTTGAATATTGCAATTGCTTCCTGCTCAGAAGTTGAATACTTATTATTACTTACTTCTGACTTGAAATATTTAAACCCTGAAATTCATCAGACTTTAGAAAGCAAAGTAATTCAAATTAGAAAACAGATTTATCAATTAAGACTAAAATTAAACCAATAAAATTAGTGCAGTTTTTGCCCAAAGCCCAAAGCCCAAAGCCGACTGCCAAAAACAAACAAAAATGGCATACGATAAATTTAATATCCTTACGAGTAGTGCAGTACCACTACCAATAGAAAATGTGGATACCGATCAAATTATCCCAGCACGTTTCTTGAAAGCTACCAAACGTGAAGCTTTTGGAGACAATCTTTTCAGAGACTGGAGATACAACGGAGATGATTCTCCAAAAGCAGATTTTGTATTGAATGATGCAACTTACAGCGGAAAAATATTAGTAGGAGGAAAAAACTTTGGTTCGGGTTCTTCAAGAGAACACGCAGCATGGGCGGTTTACGATTACGGATTCCGTGCGGTTGTTTCCAGTTTTTTTGCAGACATTTTTAAAGGAAACTGCTTGAATATTGGTGTTTTGCCAGTACAAGTGAGCCCTGAGTTTGCAGACACCATTTTCAAAGCAATTGAAGCTGACCCAAAAACAGAATTGGAAATTAATTTGGAAGCACAAACAATCACTTTGTTAGCTACTGGACAACACGAATCTTTTGCTATCAACGGATACAAAAAGAACAATATGTTGAACGGTTTTGACGACATTGATTATTTGCAAAACATAAAACAAGAAATTGTTGGGTTTGCCAATGAACTTCCATACTAAGACAAAATCACTTTTAATAAAGAGACCCGACAGCTTTTTTGAAATCTGTCGGGTTTATAAATGAAATAAGACATGATTTTAGAGGTGGCTATGTTGCACGTAAAAGAAGGTTCAAGCTTTCAATTTGAAAGTGACTTTGCAGTTGCCAGCCAATTCATAGCGTCGGTTCCAGGTTATGTTGGCCATAGTTTAAGAAAATGTATAGAGGATAAAAATAAATACCTGCTATTAGTTAATTGGGAGAAATTAGAAAATCATACGGTGGGATTTAGAGAATCTGATGCGTATTTAGAATGGAAAAAATTATTGCATCATTATTATAATCCGTTCCCAGTCGTGGAACATTATGAAATGGTTTTGGAACATCAAAAATAATTTTAAATCATAGAAAATGAAATCAACTTTATCTGAAATACAACAGCGTTTTGACAATGAAGTAGCTCGTTTTTCCAATCTGGAAACGGGTCAAATCAGTACCGTTGATGCCACTTTGAGTTTAGAATTATTGACGCAAGTGGCTAGTGCCTGTTGTCCTGATGCCAAACAAGTTTTGGATTTAGGCTGTGGTGCGGGTAATTATTCTTTAAAATTATTGGAACTTATTCCTGATTTTGATACCACTTTGATTGATTTAAGTCAACCGATGTTAGACAAAGCAAAAGAAAGAATTTTTAAAGTTTCAGAAGGAAAAATCACTACTATTCAAACTGATTTTTTGAATATGGAATTGCCGGACGAAACTTTTGATATTGTAGTGACAGGAGCAGCAATGCATCATTTAAGATCTGATGAAGAATGGGAAACTGTCTTCTCCAAAATATATAAAAGTCTAAAAAAGGGAGGCTGTTTTTGGATTTCAGATTTAATAAAACACGATCATCCTGCCATTGATCAATTGATGTGGAAGCGTTATGCTGATTATTTAGAAGGTGTGGGAGGTAAAGCCTATCAAGAAAATGTATTTGCTTATATCGCCAAAGAAGACACGCCACGTTCAGTGATATACCAATTGGAAGTTTTGAAAAAAGTAGGATTTTCATATGTTGATGTTTTGCATAAAAACAGTAATTTTTCCGTGTTTGGAGGTATAAAATAAATTTATGAAAGAGAACAAACACATACAAAGAGACGAGGAAGCAACTAAAATATTTGATAACAGAAGCCTTGCAAATGATTACAAAAATCTAGCACCTATTTTAAAACCAGGAATGAAAGTTTTGGATGTCGGTTGTGGAACTGGAGCGATTTCAAAAGATATAGGAGCTATAGTTGGAGTAAACGGAAAGGTTACCGGAATTGACAATACCGAAAGTTTCATTTTAAGCGGAAGAGAATCGTATAAAGACATAAAGAATTTAGAATTAATTCACGTTGATTTATTTGATTTCAATCCAGAAGAAAAATTTGATTTAATTATTTCGGCTAGAGTATTACAATGGTTGAGCAATCCAAAAGAGGCTTTATTAAAAATGAAATCACTTTTGAAACCAAACGGTCAAATTTCAATTTTGGACTATGACCATACGAATCTAGATTGGAATCCGTCACCGCCAGAAAGTATGCAAGCTTTTTACGATACGTTCTTAAAATGGAGACACGATGCTGGAATGAACAATAGAATTGCCGAAGATTTGCCTAAATTATTAGAAGAAGCAGGATTTCATGCTATAGAAAAAATAAATTCGGATGAACTTTATAATGATGAAAGAGCAGATTACAAATCGAAAATAGGCATTTGGTCAAAAGTTGCAGGTTCGCTACAAATGGTAGAAGAAGGGTATTTAGACAATGAACTTCGATTGAAAGCTATTGAAGAATACAACCATTGGATAGCAACCGAAGCAATTTCTATGACCATGAAGTTAAATGAAGTGCGAGGAAAAATATAAAATTATAAAGATGGATTTCAAACCCTGCACGATTAAAGATATTGATAGCATTTTTGAATTTTATGATATGGCTATTGCCTTTCAAAAGACGAAATTCAATAAGCAATGGCAAGGATTTGACAGAGTGCTAGTAGAAAAAGAAATTGCTGAAAATCGGCAATGGAAAATTATAATTAATGATGAAATTGCTTGCGTATTTGCCATAACATTCGAAGACGAAAGCATTTGGAAAGAGAAAAGCAGAGACAAGGCCATTTATTTTCATCGAATAGTAACGCACCCAAAATTTAGAGGCCATCATTTTATTGAGAAAATAATAGTTTGGGGATTGACGTTTGCAAAAGAAAAAAAATTGGATTTTTTGAGAATGGATACATGGGGAGACAATCTGCCTTTAATTAATTATTATCAAAAATGTGGTTTTAATTTCCTTGGAATCATAACTCCCGATTATGAGGGTTTACCCAAACATTATGAAGGAATAACTTTAAGTTTATTTGAAATTGAAGTAAAAAAGTCTTAATGTCAAATGTCGAAAGTCATAAAGAAATAAACAAAAAACATAATCTATAGATTATTGAATTATTAATAAAGAAATCAAGTACAAAAATTAATCGTCATAAAGCCTTATGACTTTAAGACATTTGACTTTAAGACATAGAAAGATATGGGAAAAAGAAAAATTGAAATAATGGACACGACACTTCGTGATGGTGAACAAACATCAGGAGTATCCTTTTCTGCTGCAGAAAAATTAACCATTGCGCAATTGTTGCTAGAGGAATTACATGTTGATCGTATCGAAATTGCTTCCGCTCGTGTGAGCGAAGGAGAATTTGAAGGCGTTAAAGGAATTATGTCTTGGGCTGAAGAAAAAGGATATACTTCCAAAATAGAAGTTTTAACTTTTGTTGACGGAGGGCTTTCGATAGATTGGATGAAAAAATCTGGTGCTAAAGTTCAAAATTTATTGACCAAAGGATCACTAAATCATTTAACCCATCAATTAAAAAAAACACCGGAACAGCATTTTACCGAAATTGCACAAGCGATTGCACTCGCCCAAGAAAACAATATTGAGACTAATGTTTATTTGGAGGACTGGAGTAACGGAATGCGAAATTCTCCTGAATATGTTTTTCAATATTTAGATTTTTTAACGCAACAGCCTATTAAAAGGGTTTTACTTCCCGATACTTTAGGCGTATTAATCCCATCCGAAACCTTTGAATTCATTTCGAAAATTATAGCACGATATCCAAATACCCATTTTGATTTTCATGCACATAATGATTATGATTTGAGTGTTGCTAATGTAATGGAAGCCGTAAAAGCTGGAATCCAAGGATTACACGTTACCGTAAACGGAATGGGAGAACGTGCTGGAAATGCACCACTTGAAAGCACGGTTGCCGTTATTAATGACTTTTTGCCGCAAATAAAAATCAATGTAAAAGAATCCTCTTTGTACTCTGTGAGTAAACTGGTTGAGACTTTTACTGGTTATAGAATTCCTGCCAACAAACCTATTGTTGGCGACAATGTTTTTACACAAACAGCTGGAATTCATGCGGATGGAGACAATAAAAACAATTTGTATTTTAATGATTTACTTCCAGAGCGTTTTGGAAGAAAGCGAAAATATGCTTTAGGAAAAACATCTGGAAAAGCCAATATTGAAAAAAACCTTCAGGAATTGGGTTTAAAACTCAATCAGGAAGATTTAAAATTAGTTACCCAAAGAATTATTGAATTAGGAGACAAAAAAGAAACCGTTACCAAAGAAGATTTACCCTATATCATCTCTGATGTTTTAGACAGTCAAACCTACGAAGAAAAAATTGTGGTCGAATCGTATGTATTAGTTCATGCCAAAGGAATGCGCCCTTCAACAACACTTTGTTTGAAAATAGACGGAGAAATCATTGAAGAACACGCACAAGGTGACGGACAATTTGATGCATTCATGAATGCCTTAGGAAAAATATACAAAAGTAAAAAAATGACTTTACCTAAGTTGATTGATTACGCAGTTAGAATTCCACCGGGAAGTAGTTCGGATGCTTTATGCGAAACGATTATCACTTGGACCAATAACGGAAAGGAATTCAAAACAAGAGGTTTGGACTCTGATCAGACTGTTGCCGCAATTGTAGCTACACAGAAAATGCTGAATGTAGTTCCACAATAAAATTGGCAAAAAATAACTATAAAAAAAAATTAACATAGAATATACTAACCTAACACTGATATAATGAAATTTAATATTGCCCTTTTAGCAGGAGACGGAATTGGACCAGAAGTAGTAAATGAAGCCGTAAAAGTTTCCGATGCGATTGCAAAAAAATTCAATCATGAAATCAATTGGACCCCAGCACTTACAGGCGCTTGTGCAATCGATGCCGTTGGCGTTCCTTATCCAGACGAAACGCATGACATTTGTATGGCTGCTGATGCTGTTTTATTTGGAGCTATCGGACACCCAAAATATGATAATGATCCAAGTGCTCCTGTGAGACCTGAACAAGGCTTATTATTAATGCGCAAAAAACTAGGGTTGTTTGCCAATGTGCGTCCTACATTTACATTCCCATCATTGATTGATAATTCGCCTTTAAAAAGAGAACGTATCGAAGGAACTGATTTGATTTTCTTAAGAGAATTAACTGGAGGTATTTATTTTGGCGAAAAAGGAAGAAAAGACGATGGAGAAACTGCCTTTGACAACTGTGTTTACACCAGAGCCGAAGTACAACGTTTGGCAAAAAAAGGATTTGAATTAGCCATGACACGTAGCAAAAGATTGTGTTGTGTAGACAAAGCCAATGTATTAGAGACCTCACGTTTATGGAGAGAAACAGTACAAGCTATGGAGAAAGATTATCCGGAAGTTACGGTAAGTTATGAGTTTGTTGATGCAGTTGCGATGCGTTTGGTACAATGGCCAAACTCCTACGATGTGTTAATTACAGAAAACTTATTTGGAGATATTTTAACGGATGAAGCTTCTGTTATTTCGGGTTCTATGGGATTGATGCCATCCGCATCAGTTGGAGAGCACACCTCATTATACGAACCAATTCACGGTTCTTACCCGCAAGCAACTGGATTGAATATTGCTAATCCATTGGCAACTATATTATCTGCTGCCATGATGTTTGAAGATGCTTTTGGTTTAAAAGACGAAGCAGAAGCAATTAGAGCAGTAGTTAACCAATCACTAGAACAAGGAATTGTTACCGAAGATTTAGCTTCAAAAGGGGCAAAAGCCTATTCCACTAGCGAAGTTGGCGACTGGTTGGTTGCTAATTTGTAAATTATAGAACAAAAAATCATTCTTCTGCTCCTCTCCTTCGGAGAGAGCGGGGGGGGTGAGAAAACAAAAAAGGTGTCAATTTTCATTGACACCTTTTTATATATTGTAGAAAAAAATATTAATATCCTCCTCTGTTTCCACCACCACGGTTGTCTCCACCACGGTTGTTTCCACCATAACCTCCGCGTGAATCTCCACCACGGTTGTTATTAAAACTTCTTCTTTCGCCTTCTGGTTTTGGCTCAGATTTGTTTACTACAATTGCACGACCTTGAACAGTAGCACCGTTTAATTCGTCAATTGCTTTTTGAGCTTCGTCATCATTTGGCATCTCAACAAAACCAAATCCTTTACTTCTTCCAGTAAATTTATCAGTGATGATTTTAACTGAATCAACTGCTCCGTAAGCCTCAAAAGACTCTCTTAAATCTGCTTCCTCAATACTGAATGGAAGGCTTCCAACAAAAATATTCATATGTACTTATTTAAATAATACAACAAATGTAGTCTTATTTTATTCTAATCAACTATAAATAAGCATATTTATAATTTTTATTTTTTTATAAAACCAAAAAAATAAAATTAAAAGTATAAAACAGCCTTTTAAAAACTATCAAAATATACCTAGTTTATTGTGCCTGTGAACTTACCGGGACTTTATAGAAAACACCTTGTTGAAAATTTAGTACTGGTCCAGCCAAAGGATTATCAAGCGTGTTTTCTGCGTTAAATTTAAAGGTTCCAGAAACGGTTTTATTTACTGCATCATATTCGGTTATTACAATTTGCCCATCTCCTACTCCGAATCCCGTATTGAAAATAATAGTACCACTAGAATCCGTAAGCTCATAAATTACTTTTTTAGAATCACTTGTTCCCAAAAAATAAATTTGAGCGGCAGTGGAAGTTGTTTTTAAAGTTAATTTTTCATTACTAGTGTATCCCACAATTTCTAATGATCCATTAGCAGCAAGAGTAGCTTTAGAATCGATTGCTCTCCAAAAAACATTGTCTTTCATACCCTGTAAAGCAGGAGTATTAAATTTCACATCTTCCTGACAAGAAATAAACAAGGACAAAATAAGTAGGGATTGAAATACTTTTTTCATAAATGAATCTTTTTAAAGAAACAAAAGTAAATTATTTACACTAAAAAACGGAACAATTTAAAGTAAATTACTACCAATCAATTACTCTAAGCCTATAATTTCAATAATAGCTAAGCCAACTCCATCGTTTTTAATATAACCGCAGCGTCAAAACATATCAGCACTAAATTAATCTTTTATGGTATAAAAAACAAACCTCCTATTCTAATGAAAAAGAGCCGTTTAGACGAACTAAAAACAAGAAAACACAAAGTAGTTTACTTTGATAAAAAGAAAAAAAATCAATTAGTTTTTATGAATAAAAAATGTATCTTTGCACCCTTAATTAACAGAGGTCGAGTACCTCAAAATTTAATCATAAGATTATGTCAGTAAAAATTAGATTACAAAGACACGGTAAAAAAGGAAAACCTTTTTACTGGGTTGTAGCTGCAGATGCACGCTCAAAAAGAGATGGTAAATACTTAGAAAAAATCGGTACTTACAATCCAAACACAAACCCAGCAACTATCGACTTAAACCTTGATAGCGCAGTAAAATGGTTGCACAATGGTGCTCAACCAACGGATACTGCAAAAGCAATTCTTTCTTACAAAGGAGCTTTATTGAAACACCACCTTGACGGAGGAATTCGTAAAGGAGCTTTAACACAAGAACAAGCTGATGCAAAATTAGCTGCTTGGTTAGAAGCAAAAGCTGGAAAAGTTGATGCTAAAAAAGAAGGTTTGACTAAAGCTCAAGCTGCCGATAAAGCAAAAGCTTTCAAAGCAGAACAAGAAGTAAATGCAAAACGTTTAGCTGCAGCTGCACAAGCTGAAGCAGATGCTATTGCTGCTGCTACTCCTGCTGTAGAAGAAGAAGTTTCAGAAGAAGTTGAGGCTTCAGTTGAAGAAACTCCTGCTGCAGAAGAAAATAACGAAACAACTGAAGCATAATTTAGTAGGCGAAAATGCGTAAAGAAGAATGTTTCTATTTAGGCAAAATCGCCAAAAAATTTAGTTTCAAAGGGGAAGTTCTAGCTTATTTAGATACGGACGAACCTGAGTTATACCAAAACTTGGAATCAGTGTTTGTTGAATGCAACAAACACTTGGTTCCTTTTTTTATTGAAAACAGTTCTCTACACAAAAATGATTTTCTCAGAATCCGTTTTGAAGATGTAACTACCGAAGAAGAAGCGGATGCTTTATTAGGCAACGATTTATACCTTCCTCTAAAAATGTTACCCAAACTTAGTGGCAATAAATTCTACTTTCACGAAGTTATTGGTTTTGAAGTTGAAGACAAACGTCTTGGTATTGTTGGAAAAATTCAATCTGTCAACGACACAACTGCACAACCTTTGTTCGAAGTATTAAACGGTGATGTTGAAATTCTTATTCCCATGATTGACCATTTCTTGGTAAAAATTGACAGAGAAAATAAAAAAGTCATTATGGATTTACCTGAGGGACTGATTGAAATGTATTTATAGAAAGATTTAATCGGTTATTTGTTTATTCGATTAATCGAAAAATCCCAAGTCTTTATGTCTAAATTTCAATTCAAGCAATTCACAATAGCACAAGACCGATGCGCCATGAAAATTGGCACTGACGGAGTGCTGCTTGGCGCTTGGGCACCTATTGAAAACAATCCCTTTAGCATTTTAGATATTGGAGCAGGAACAGGAGTTGTTGCATTAATGCTTGCGCAAAGAAGTAATGCACAACAAATTGATGCTTTAGAAATCGACGAAGAGGCGTACGAACAATCTGTAGACAACTTTGAAAACTCCCCTTGGAGTGACCGCTTATTTTGTTTTCATGCTGGTCTAGATGAATTTGTAGAAGAACCAGAAGACGAATATGATTTGATTGTTTCTAATCCTCCCTTTTATTCTGAAGATTACAAATCCGAAAACGAACAACGCGATTTAGCTCGTTTTACTGACGCTATGCCTTTTGAGGATTTGATTGAGGCTGCCGCATTGTTACTTTCGGAAAACGGCATTTTCTGTGTCATTATTCCTTATAAAGAAGAAATCCATTTTATTGGCTTAGCCAAAGAATATGAATTATACCCTTTGAAAATTACCCGAGTAAAAGGAACCCCAACTACCGAAATCAAGCGCAGTTTATTGGCTTTTGGCCGAAATGAAAATAATATTGTTGCAACAGATGAACTAATCATTGAAACCTCAAGACATAATTATACCGCTGAATATATAGCATTGACAAAGGATTTCTATTTGAAGATGTAAAGGTTTTTATAAATAGACTTGGTTAATAAGAATCCATTTCTTAAATCTTTAATCTATTTAATCTCTAGTTCTTACACATTTATACAAAATACGTTGGATAGTATCAAAAATTACCTGCGATTTTGTCTACCTTTAATCCAAAAGAGATTTCTTTTTATATTATTTTAAAAAATATAACATTTGTTAGTAGTTTTGTTATATTTCTTTGTTTAAATTTGTCGCACTAAAATTCATAAAAGATGAAACCAGATTTATTTCAAGCACCTGATTATTACAACTTAGATGATTTATTGACCGAGGAACACAAATTAGTTCGTGATTCAGCACGCGCTTGGGTTAAACGTGAAGTATCTCCAATTATAGAAGAGTATGCCCAAAAAGCGGAATTTCCAAAACAGATTATAAAAGGTTTAGGAGAAATTGGTGGATTTGGCCCTTATATTCCTGAAGAATATGGAGGAGCTGGTTTGGATCAAATTTCGTATGGTTTAATCATGCAAGAAATTGAGCGTGGAGATTCAGGGGTTCGTTCAACCTCTTCTGTACAATCCTCATTAGTCATGTATCCAATTTGGAAATACGGAAACGAAGAACAACGCATGAAATACTTACCGAAATTAGCCACAGGAGAGTTTATGGGCTGTTTTGGTCTGACTGAACCTAATTATGGTTCTGACCCAGGAAGTATGATTACCAATTACAAAGATATGGGTGATCATTACCTATTGAATGGTGCCAAAATGTGGATTTCGAATGCTCCTTTTGCAGACATAGCTGTTGTTTGGGCTAAAAATGAAGAAGGAAGAATTCATGGATTAATTGTAGAGCGTGGTATGGAAGGTTTTTCTACACCAGAAACCCATAATAAATGGTCGTTACGTGCCTCATCGACTGGAGAGTTGATTTTTGACAATGTCAAAGTTCCCAAAGAAAATTTATTACCTAATAAATCTGGACTAGGAGCGCCACTTGGCTGTCTTGATTCTGCGCGTTATGGAATTGCTTGGGGCGCTATTGGAGCAGCGATGGATTGTTACGATACGGCTTTGCGTTATGCAAAAGAGAGAATTCAATTTGACAAACCAATTGCAGGAACTCAATTGCAACAAAAAAAATTAGCTGAAATGATTACCGAAATCACTAAAGCCCAATTATTGACTTGGCGTTTGGGAGTTTTGAGAAATGAGGGAAGAGCAACAACTGCACAAATTTCGATGGCAAAAAGAAACAATGTAGATATGGCGATTCATATTGCACGTGAAGCAAGGCAAATGCTAGGCGGAATGGGAATTACTGGAGAATATTCAATTATGCGTCATATGATGAACTTAGAATCGGTGATTACGTATGAAGGA
>CANEXR010000026.1 GCA_947443815.1 Flavobacteriaceae bacterium
TTCTGTCTATTTTAGTTCCGTACTGCACTGCACCTTGAACTTCTTTCAAAGCATCTGAAGTCAAATATTGCTTCATTGCTTTTTCATTAAATACATTAGACCCAAAAATAATCGATTTTCTATCAGCCTCTTCAAATTGAATTGGCTTTCTATTAGAAGCTTCTTTTAAAGCTTGAAAACGTAATGTAGACATGTGAAAAAATTAAATATTAATATTCGATTTTATAGTAATAGCACAAATATAAGCAATATACAAGAGAAAAGCCAGAACAATAAATTACGAAATTAATTTTTATTGATAGCTAAAATTATCTTTTTTAAAATATACCCCCATGTAAAATACACTTATGAGAAAAATAATAAACAATTAAACAAAAAGTACCCCTTGATTTTTACCGCTAAAAAATTTAATTTACATTTGTGGCATATAAAAATCAAGAAATTAATTTATATTGTTATGGCTAAAATAAAATTAGAATACATTTGGTTAGATGGTTATGAACCAACTCAAAATCTTAGAAGTAAAACTAAAGTTGAAGAACACGAAGACTTTAAAGGAACATTGGAGGAAATAGGAAACTGGTCTTTTGATGGTTCGTCAACAAAACAAGCTGAAGGTGGTTCTTCAGATTGTCTATTAGTGCCAGTAGCTATTTATCCTGATCCAACACGTATCAATGGATATTTAGTAATGACAGAAGTTATGAATGCTGATGGTACTGCTCACCCATCAAACGGAAGAGCTACTATTGATGATGATGGAGATTTTTGGTTTGGTTTCGAACAAGAATATTTCATTATGGACACCAAAACATTATTACCTTTAGGATTCCCTATTGGTGGTTATCCTGCTCCACAAGGAATGTATTACTGTTCAGTAGGTGGAAAAAACACACACGGAAGAAAATTAGTTGAAGAACATGCTGATTTATGTATCGCTGCAGGTATTAACTTTGAAGGTATCAACCAAGAAGTAGCTTGTGGACAATGGGAATTCCAATTATTCGCACAAGGAGCTAAAAAAGCGGGTGATGAAATTTGGATTGCTCGTTATTTATTGGATCGTTTGACTGAAAAATACGGATATTATATTGAATACCACCCTAAACCATTAGGAGATACTGACTGGAATGGTTCAGGAATGCATGCTAACTTCTCTAACAATGTTTTAAGAACATGTGGAGACCAAGCTACATACGAAAGAATCTGTGAAGCTTTCCGTCCAGTAGTTGCAGAACACATTGCTGTTTATGGTGCTTTCAATGATCAACGTTTAACTGGTAAACACGAAACTGCTTCTATCCATGATTTCTCTTACGGAGTTTCTGATAGAGGAGCTTCAATCAGAATCCCATTAATTACCGTTCAAAAAGGATGGAAAGGATGGTTGGAAGATAGAAGACCAGCTTCAAATGGTGATCCATACAAAATTGCCGCAAGAATTGTTAAAACTGTAAAATCTGCTTTGTAGTTTTTATATTTGAATAAACAAGGTGCTTTCTTAATTGAAAGCACCTTTTTTTATGCTTTATCAATTCGAAAAAAATAATTTTATTTCGAATAAGTTTCGAGGTTAAAAATCTAAAAGTACATTTGCAAAACAAAAAACAACAACACCATGATTATTTGGATTCTGTTTATTACTTTAATACTGATTATTCTGGCATTAGATTTAGGAGTTTTTAATAAAACGCCTCGTATCATTAGTACTAAAGAAGCCAGTAAGTGGACTCTAATTTGGTTTACATTATCCATGTTGTTTTCTGGTGTAATATATTGGTTATACAGCACTTCATTTGTACAAAATCCAAATCATTTGAAACCTGCAGTAGCTTCCATGAAGTTTATTACAGGGTATTTAATTGAACTTTCTCTGAGTGTTGATAACATTTTTGTCATTGCCATTATCTTTGCCTCGTTCAAAATACCACAAAAATACCAACACCGTATTTTATTTTGGGGGATTTTAGGAGCTATTCTTTTTAGAGGTTTAATGATTTTCTTCGGTGTAATGTTAATTAATAAATTCGCATGGACTACTTACGTTTTTGGAGTGTTCTTATTATTTACAGCAATAAAAATGCTTTTTTCCAATGCTGAGGATGATTTTGAACCAAAAGAATCTTTTGTATACAAAACTATTGGAAAAATTATCCCAATTACCGCCGAAAGAGACAAAGAAAAATTCTTTATTCCAACTAAAAAAGGAAAGGCTGCTACACCACTTTTTGTAGCACTAATTGTTATTGAAGTAATGGATGTACTATTTGCTGTGGATAGTGTACCCGCTATTTTAGCTATAACTTCAGATCCTTTTCTTGTTTTTAGTTCCAATATATTTGCCATATTAGGCTTGCGTTCTATCTATTTCTTCTTAGCTAATATGTTAGAAAAATTTCATTACTTAGAATATAGTCTTATTGCAATTTTAAGTTTTGTAGGATTAAAAATGTTGCTACATGATTATATAGAAATCCCTGAATGGGCTTCATTGACTTTTATAGCTTTTTCCCTTTTAATCGGAATTATAGTTTCTTTGAAAATGGGTAAAGAAGAGAAAATAGAAAACAATATTTAAAACTATTTTAGTTTAAAATCACAAAAAAGGGAAATCATCTGATTTCCCTTTTTTTGTGATTTGTTATTTCAAAATCTTAACATTACTATCATCAATATTGTATGCTTTTATCACCGCGTGATAATCTTTTACATCTACAACTTTTTTGTTTGTTTTGCCACTATCTCCAGGTATAATTACAACTCTAAATGTTTTTCCTAATCTAAAATTACTTGGCAAAAGTGTTTTATCAAAATTAGAATCAATCAAAACAGTAAATTGATCAAATGAAAAATTATAATTGTACTGCGCAGTTCCTAAACTAAAGTAATACACTTGTGGTAATAATGCCCATGTATCAATACCTCCGTTGGTATTAATTAATTCATAAACCAACAAACTATCATCCTTGAAAATTACTGGATTCAAAGTATAGGTATTAGAAAACTGATTTGAGGTTGAGAAATCCGCATTAACTTCAAATACTTCATTAATATATCCTGGAAGCCCGTCTTTACCATTTTGACCAGGTATTCCTTCAGGACCTGTACAACTTGTAAATACAGTAATCCCTACAACAGCTAAAAGTAAAATTATTTTTTTCATGATATCATTTTTTTAAGTTCAATCAAACTATTCCAAAAACCAAACCAAATATTATTTTTTATAAAATTTATGCCAAAATATTTTTAAATTTTATAAAAAACCAAACTTTTGAAAACTATCTAATAGAGCAAATTTTGTTTTTTTATTATTTACCTACACGAAATAATAGCATACAACACTATAGAATTAACCTAAAAACATTTTTTTACCATTAATAACATAAATCGTTTTCGCAAATGATAAAATAGCATCTATATTAGAAAAACTAGTGTTATTCCAACATAAATCACTTAAATACCTTAGCATTAGTAATTTAAACTATTAATTTAAAAACAAAAATTATGAAAACAAGTTTAAAATTTGGTCTATTGTTGGTAATAGCAATGACTTGCAGGAGTACGTATGCAATTGATGGTAATTTTTTACTAAATGTAAAAAAAGGAAGTGGAAGTGAAATTAGATTTTCTTTAAATGATATCAAAAAGGTAACTATCTCAATTTATGATGATGAGAATAACTTAATCTACACTGAAAATGCAGTTGGTGAAAAAGGGATTCTAAGAACCTATAATTTAGACGAATTTCCTGTTGGAACTTACTATTTAGTTGTGGAAAACAATTTGAAAAAAGTAAGACATGAAATTATTATTTCTGAAGAAAAGTCAATTTTAACAACCAAAGCAATTTCGGAAGTATACAAACCAGCATTGAAAAACGAAAAAATTGTCGATGTTAACTAGTGTATTGCCAAAAGAATTGTCGAAGATTATTTTTTAAGAGGCTGTCTATATAAGGACAGCCTCTTTTTTTATAAAATGCTTCTTAATTACATATTTCTTCTATACTGCCCTCCTACTTCAAACAAAGCCGAAGTAATTTGTCCCAAAGAGCAAACTTTTGTTGCTTCCATTAAATGGTCAAATAAGTTTTCGTTTTTGATGGCTGCTTCTTGAATTGCATTCAATTGTTCCTTCACTTTATCCTGATTTGATTGATGCAAGTTATCCAACATGGTAATTTGGTATTGTTTTTCCTCTTCAGTAGCACGTATTACTTCTGCTGGAATTATAGTAGGAGAACCTTTGGAACTCAGAAAGGTATTTACACCTATTATTGGAAACTCACCAGTATGCTTCAAAGTCTCATAATACAAACTTTCTTCCTGAATTTTAGAGCGTTGGTACATGGTTTCCATAGCACCAAGAACACCGCCACGCTCTGTAATCCTATCAAATTCCTCCAAAACTGCTGCTTCAACTAAGTCCGTTAATTCTTCAATAATGAACGAACCTTGAATTGGATTTTCGTTTTTGGCAAGACCTAATTCCTTGTTGATAATTAGTTGAATTGCCATTGCTCGGCGCACAGATTCTTCCGTTGGTGTAGTAATGGCTTCATCATAGGCATTGGTATGCAAGGAATTACAGTTATCATAAATAGCATATAAAGCTTGCAAAGTAGTGCGGATATCATTAAAATCAATTTCTTGTGCATGCAGGGAACGTCCTGAAGTTTGAATATGGTATTTCAACATTTGCGCACGTTCATTGGCACCGTATTTATTCTTCATGGCTTTTGCCCAAATTTTGCGAGCCACACGGCCTATAACAGCGTATTCGGGATCCACACCATTGGAGAAAAAGAACGATAAATTAGGTCCAAAATCGTTAATGTCCATTCCACGACTCAAATAATATTCCACATAAGTGAAACCATTAGAAAGTGTGAAAGCCAATTGTGTAATAGGATTTGCTCCAGCTTCGGCAATATGATATCCTGAAATAGAAACCGAATAAAAATTCCTTACATTTTTTGTAATAAAATATTCCTGTACATCACCCATTAATCGCAAGGCAAATTCAGTAGAGAATATACAAGTATTTTGTGCTTGATCTTCTTTAAGAATATCCGCTTGAACGGTACCACGCACTTGCGATAAAGTTCTAGCTTTTATTTCATTATAAATCGACATGGGCAAAACCTGATCTCCTGTTACACCCAGAAGTAATAACCCTAAACCATTATTGCCTTCCGGTAAGTCTCCTTGATAATGAGGTCTTTCTACTCCTTTTTGGATATAAATAGCATTCATTTTTTGGATAACTTCGGCTTCAAGATGGTTTTCTTTAATATACAATTCGCATTGTTGATCGATGGCGGCATTCATAAAAAAACCTAACAACATGGGTGCTGGTCCATTAATAGTCATACTTACCGAAGTCATAGCATGAACTAAATCGAAACCAGAATATAATTTTTTAGCATCATCCAAACAGCAGATAGAAACTCCTGCATTACCTATTTTTCCATAAATATCAGGGCGAATATGTGGATCATTTCCGTATAAAGTTACACTATCAAAAGCCGTTGACAATCGTTTTGCGGGCAATCCTGCACTTACATAATGAAAGCGTTTATTGGTTCGTTCGGGTCCTCCTTCGCCAGCAAACATACGTGATGGATCTTCTCCTTCACGTTTAAAAGGATATAAACCTGCCGTAAAAGGGAATTCTCCTGGTACATTTTCTTGTAAACACCAACGCAAAATATCGCCCCAAGCCTGATATTTTGGTAATGCAATTTTAGGAATTTGCGAATGTGAAAGGGACTCGCTATGGGTTGCCATTTTGATTTCTTTATCTCGAACTTTGAACGTATAAACTGGATTTTTATAGGAGTTGACTTTTTCATTCCAACCCAAAATAATTTCCCAATTATAGGGATCTAAATCCATTTTTACTTTATCAAATTGATTCAGTAATAGATTTAAAAAAATAGTAGTCTCTGCTGCTCCTGCTTTTTCGGATTCAATAGCGTTCGGCAAAACGGAGTCTTCCTTAATACCAGCTTTATTCAATTCTGGATTTTTTTTAGAGACCGTTTCAATGGTTTTAAAAATACCATATAATTTTTGGGCAACTTGCTCCTGACTTAAGGCGGTAGTATCATATTTTCTGTTGCTTTCGGCAATTTCAGATAAATATCGGGTTCTATGCGGCGGAATGACGAATATTTTTTCACTCCTTTCGCGTGTAATTTCGAAAGTTGATTTTAAATCGGAATCAGTTTTCTCATGGATTTTATCCATAATCGCTTTATAAAGCGTGTTCATTCCTGGGTCATTAAATTGTGATGCAATGGTTCCGAAAACGGGAAGCGAATCTAAATTGGCATCCCATAAATTGTGATTGCGTTGGTATTGTTTTTTCACATCTCTCAACGCATCGAGAGAACCGCGTTTGTCGAATTTATTTATAGCAACTAAATCCGCAAAATCAAGCATATCGATTTTTT
This sequence comes from Flavobacteriaceae bacterium, assembly GCA_947443815.1. Taxonomy (GTDB): domain Bacteria; phylum Bacteroidota; class Bacteroidia; order Flavobacteriales; family Flavobacteriaceae; genus Flavobacterium. The sequence goes on from CANEXR010000026.1 coordinate 6,458, forward strand.
CTAATTGGGTTGCAGCACCAAATTCGGGAGTCATTACATATAAAGAAACGTCAGAATGATCCATAATTTCCGTATCTGATTGACCAATTCCTGAAGTTTCTAGGATGATTATATCGTATTTTGCCGCTTTAATGACTTGAATGGCGTCGGCTACATATTTAGATAACGCCAAATTAGATTGACGTGTAGCTAATGAACGCATGTAAACTCTGGGGTTATTGATTGCATTCATTCGGATTCTATCTCCGAGTAGTGCGCCACCCGTTTTTCTTTTAGAGGGATCTACTGAGATTAATCCAATTGTTTTTTCTGGAAAATCGATTAAAAAGCGACGTACTAATTCATCTACCAAAGATGATTTTCCTGCACCACCAGTACCTGTAATTCCTAATACTGGGATTTTGCAGGTCTTATTTTTTTGATGAATAGCTTCTAATGTTGGAGCGGCAACTTCGGGAAAATTCTCTGCTGAGGAGATAATTCGGGCAATTGCTTTGGGATTTTTTGTTTCCAAAAACTCGATTTCATTATTTAGTTTATCCCCAATAGGATAATCCGATTGTTGCACCAAATCATTAATCATTCCTTGTAATCCCATGGCACGCCCGTCATCTGGCGAGTAAATTCTGGTAATTCCGTAGGCTTGTAATATTGTTATTTCTGAGGGTAAAATAACGCCACCGCCGCCACCAAAAATTTTGATGTGTTCTGCTCCTTTTTCTTTGAGCAAATCATACATGTATTTAAAATATTCGTTGTGTCCGCCTTGATAAGAGGTCATAGCAATTGCATTTGCATCCTCTTGAATAGCGGTATTGACTACTTCTTCCACGCTTCTGTCATGACCCAAATGAATTACTTCCACTCCTGTTGATTGGATAATTCTCCGCATAATATTAATAGCAGCATCATGACCATCAAAAAGGGAGGCAGCAGTAACAATTCTTACTTTATTAATAGGGATATAGGGTTTTACTGGTTCCATTTTACGAATATGATAATTTTATGGTGCAATTTACGATTTTTTTGAATAATTATTACCTTTAAATCAAATCTGATATAAAAAATAAAATTTATTTAGCTTTCTAAGGGAATAAAAGATAACTGAATTAAGACGGCTCGTTTATTAATAAATCGCAAAATTTAAGTTGTTGGAGCTAATTGTTTTTTTATCACACAAAATATATTGATTGTATTTTTTTTACAAGAAAATAAGAGTAGTTTTGAAAAACGTTAGGTAAAAACGGAATGCCTAGCCCCGATAGTAGCGGCATCCTTTTTCTGGCTTCTTTAGCCAGGAAAAGATATAGCGGATAGCGGGATTAGCTCCTTAATAAAATAATATGCAGAAAATTACAATTCTTATACATTGTGCAGATCAGAAAGCAATTATAGCTTCTGTGACTAATTATATTGCTTCGATTGAAGGAAATATCATTTACTTAGACCAGCATGTGGATGCTGATGAAAATGTGTTTTTTATGCGTTTGGAATGTGAATTGAGCGCCGAAAAATGGGATTTAGCAACGATTAAAAACGATTTCAAGATTAATCTAGCGACACCATTTAATATGTCATGGGAAATTTATCCGCAGGATCAAAAACCCAAAATGGCTTTATTTATTTCGAAATACGACCATTGTTTGTATGATATTTTGGGGCGGTATAGTGCTGGCGAATTACCTTTAGAAATCCCTTTGATAATAAGCAATCACGAGGATTTGAAACCTGTTGCGGAACGTTTTAATATTCCGTTTCATCATGTGCCTTTTACTAAGGAAATTAAAGCAGAAGGGGAGCAACAACAGATTGATTTGCTGCAACAATATGGGGTAGATTTTATTGTTTTGGCGCGGTATATGCAAATTATCACACCTAATTTGATTGCGCTTTACAGAAACAATATCATCAATATTCACCACTCCTTTTTACCCGCATTTCCGGGCGCAAAACCCTATCATTCGGCTTTTAAAAGAGGTGTAAAAATCATTGGTGCAACGAGTCATTATGTTACGGAGGGGTTGGATGAAGGGCCGATTATTGAACAAGATATTTCGCGGGTTTCCCACAGTCACTCTATAGATGATTTTATTATGAAAGGTCGGGATTTAGAACGTATGGTTTTGGCTAGAGCAATTAAGCTACATGCAGAGCGTAAAACGATGGTTTACAATAACAAAACGGTTGTTTTTTCTTAGAAAATGATTTCAATTTATAGATTATAAAAAAAGCTCACTTTGAATAGTGAGCTTTTTTTTACACTAAAATCTTATAATGAAAATGGCATTCATAATCCTTTTTAAAGTGCTTCAAAAGGTCCATCTGATACTCTAGCAACTTTGGATTTGATTTGATACTGTTCAAATTTAATTGTTTTATATTTTTATAAAAACTTGTCAATTAGCTAAAAAAAGAATTTGAAAAAAGAACCTAAACTGTTTATTTATAAATACTTAAACCTATTAAAAATATTTCGGAGAGTGGATTAAATTAAGAAATAAAAAACTTAACGTATTGACAACAAAGTAATAACAAAACCTTAACAGCAAAAAATCCTAATAAGTTTCATCTTTGCATAGTAATAAACTGGTTATTTATTATTTTGGTTTTGGTTAGTTAAAAAAATGCTGCTGTCTACGGATAGCAGCATTTTTTATTGTGCGGTATTCAAAAAAGAAAGAACTGCATTATTGAATACTAGGGGTTGCTCGACATTTACAACATGACCACAGTTTTCAATCACAAACAGTTTTGAGGATTTATAATGACTTTCTACTACTTTTCGAACTGAAGGCAAAAACATATAATCTTCCTCGCCCATGACATAAAGCGTTGGTATGCTTAATTCCACTTGGCGGAACCATTTCAGCACGGGGTTAATTTCGGCTGTTAGTTTGAACCATTTGATAAATTCTTTTTGATATAATTTTTTAGCTTCATTTATAAAAAGCAAACGAGATTGTTTGTGACTTTTTTTGGGCATGATTACAAAGGCAAAAAACTTGTATAAAACCAAATATGGCAATACATATTTAAACATATTCCCTAATTTCATAAGGACTTGAGAGCGGAAATTCATTTTTAGGATGGCTCCTCCAAGAATCATACTTTGCACTCTATCAGGATACATTTCGGCCAGTTGTCTAATAAGAATTGTTCCTAAAGAAATCCCAACAAAATGTGATTTTTCAATTTTAAGATACTCTAAGACCTCCAAAATATCATTGGCCAAAGCCGAAAAAGTATATTTTTGTTTCAAAGCTGTTTTTAAAGTAGGCTTCGAATCACCATGACCACGCAAATCCAATAACAAAACATTATATTGCTTCTGAAAATCCCGTATTTGCTTAAACCATATAGAAGAACTTCCACCAGCACCATGGACAAAAGTTACCCATTGGGTGCTGTTTTCATTCTTATAAATAGAATAGTTAATCATGCTCCTTTTTTTTGTAAAAATAGAATTTTAATTTTAAATCTTAACATTAAAAAGCGAGGATTTAAGGATTCTAAAATGTAAATTTGCACAAAATTACACCCATGCAAGGATTATTGAAAGAGAAAAGTGAAATAGAAAAATTGCAAAGAGAATTTAAAATTCTTTCCGAACAGATTTCAAAAATTGACAAAACTACTACTGTCAATTCACTTATTGAAGTGGAAGAATTGGTATTAGAGGAGTGCGAAGCCTAGTTTTTGGTGCATTTTTTTGAAATACTCAAATGCCTTCAATAATCGGCTTCCATGCCAAGAAAACATTTCGCCATCCACAAGAATAGTTTTGGTCTGATGGGCAAAATTACTCATTTCAAAAGCATCTTCCTCTTGGAATGGAAAAGGTTCAGATGACAATAAAATCAAATCAGGATTAGCTTCTAATTGCATCCTATCCAATTGAATTTCGGGATAACGCTCTTTGTGGGCATAAGCATTCTGGAAATGGTTGAGTTGCAGCATTTCATCAATATAAGTTCCTGCTCCAGCAATCATATAAGGTTTTTTCCAAATGAAATACACCACTTTTTGGGTCGGAATTTCGTTTATAAATTGCTTAAAATCGTTATGGGCATAAGCCAATTTATCATTCCATTTTTGTGCTTCAGTTCTGCAATTGAATAGCTGTCCAAAATCCGCAATCATTTTAAAATTGTCTTCAATGGTACAAATATCCGTTACCCAAACGGGACAAATCTGCTGTAATTCTGATACCATTTCTAATGTATTTTCTTCTTTATTGCAAATGATGATATCGGGTTGTAGCAATCTGATTTTCTCAAAATGCACTTTCTTGGTTCCACCTACAATTTTCTTGGTAGCTTTGAGATGATAGGGATGAACACAGAATTTAGTAATCCCAACTATTCGGTCTTCCAAACCTAAATCATACAGCAATTCCGTTTGAGAAGGAACAAGTGAAATGATGCGTTTTGGTGACGTTTCGAAAGAATGGGAAGTCCTGAGTTGATCAGTTAGAGTTTTCATGTTTTTTTTAAGTTTAAAAGGTCTAACGTTCAAAGTGGAGCAACTTTAAACCTTAAACTTTTTCAAACTTCAAACTAACAATTGCCGCCATTTCCTGTTGCATTTTCAAAGCTTCTTCTCTAGCTTTTTCTACAAAATCAGTTCCGTTTGAAGCGTAAATAATAGCTCTCGAAGAATTAATAAGCAATCCTATAGTGTCATTCATACCGTATTTACAAACTTCAGAAAGGCTTCCACCTTGCGCGCCAACTCCTGGAACTAGCAAGAAACTATCGGGAACAATTTTGCGAATTTCAGTAAAATATTCGGCTTTAGTAGCACCAACAACATACATTAAATTTGCGCTGTTTTTCCACGTTTTAGAGGTTTCCAAAACCTGTTTGTACAATTCTTTTCCATCCACCAATAAGGTCTGAAAATCAAACGCTCCTTCATTAGAAGTCAAAGCCAACATAATAGTATGCTTATTCTCGAAAGCTAAAAAAGGTTCTACCGAATCTTTCCCCATATAAGGCGCCACGGTCACACTATCAAAATTCAAATCTTCAAAAAAAGCTTTGGCATACATCGAAGACGTATTTCCAATATCACCGCGTTTAGCATCGGCAATTGTAAAAATTTCAGGATGGTTTTCGTTAATATAATTGATTGTTTTTTGCAAAGCCAACCAACCTTTAATACCATACGCTTCAAAAAATGCAATATTAGGTTTATAAGCCACTGCAACATCATGAGTTGCCTCTATTATCGCCTTATTGAATTCGAAAATAGGATCCTCCAGTACTAATAAATGAGGTGGGATTTTTGTTAAATCAACGTCTAATCCTACGCATAGGAATGATTTCTTGATTTTGATTTGGTCTATAAGTTGTTGTGTAGTCATTATTTTGGGTGTTGGGTTCTAGGTGTTGGGTTCTAGGTATTGGGTTTAAACCTTGGAATCAACATATTTTTTTAACGATTGAATTCTTTTTTGTATCGCATTCAATTCAAAAATAATTTCTGAATACAAATTCTCATCGATAAATCCCACTTCTTTTGCTATTTCAATTTGAGTTTCTAATTCAAAAGAAGAACCTAAACTTATTTGCAAAAAACGTGAAAAATCTTTTTGAGAACTTCTGGAACATCCTTCAGCTATATTAGAAGGTATTGAAACGGAACATCTATTGATTTGAGATACTAAACCAAATTTTTCCTCATTTGGAAATTTTCCAGTAATTAAATAAATCTTCTTAACTAATATAATCGAAAATTTCCAAACCTCTAAATCCCTAAAGTTTCTCATATTTTTTAGTTTGATAAAATCTAACACCCAAAACCCATTTAAAATACCTCGCTTGCTTCTTTCAGTTTCTCCATATTATTAACTAAGGCTAACTCGTCAACAATTTTCTGGATATCGCCATTCATGATATTTCCTAAATCGTATAAGGTCAAACCTACTCGGTGATCTGTTACACGACCTTGTGCATAATTGTAAGTACGAATTTTGGCAGAACGGTCACCTGAACTCACTTGGGATGTCCGTTTTGATGCATCTTCGGCTTGTTTTTTGGCTAATTCCTGTTCGTATAAACGAGAACGCAAAACGCCCAAGGCTTTATCTTTATTTTTATGTTGTGATTTTTGATCCTGACATTGCGCCACTAATCCAGTAGGAATGTGAGTCAAACGAACGGCTGATTTGGTAGTATTCACCGATTGTCCACCAGGTCCTGACGAACAAAAGAAATCCACACGGACATCGTTCATATCAATTTGAACATCAAATTCTTCGGCCTCAGGAAGCACCATAACTGTCGCTGCCGAGGTATGAACACGTCCTTGTGTTTCCGTTTGTGGAACTCGTTGCACACGGTGAACACCCGCTTCAAACTTCAAAGTTCCATAAACATCTTCGCCTGTAACTTCAAAAATCACCTCTTTAAAACCACCCGAAGTTCCTTCATTCATATCCACAACCGAAGTTCTCCAACCGTGGTTTTCACAATATTTGGTGTACATACGAAACAAATCCCCTGCAAAAATACTCGCTTCATCCCCACCCGTTCCGGCGCGAATCTCGACCATAACATTTTTGGCATCTTCGGGATCTTTGGGAATCAACATAAATTTGATTTCTTCCTCCAATTCTGGCAATCGTTCTTTGGCTTCATCCAATTGCATTTTGGCCATTTCGGTCATATCTGCATCTGAATTATCCGAAATTATTTCATTAGCTTCGTCAATATTTGCCATCAAAAGCACATATTCATCGCGTTTTTCGGCCAAAGCTTTTAAATTCTTATACTCTTGATTCAATTGCACATAACGCTTCTGATCCGCAATCACATCGGGTTGAATAATCAAATCCGAAATCTCATCGAAACGTTGTTTTACTATTTGAAGTCTATCTAACATATTCTTGTTCCTTTATTTGGAGTGCAAATTTACGAAAAAAGTATTCAGTTTGCAAGGTTCGTTTTTTGCTATTACTTATCAATTAAAAACTTTTCAAACACAAAGCCAACATGAACACGAACAGTACTTGGATAGCAACTTTAAACGGTAAACTTTTAAACAATTAAACACTTTTTTAGGAGCTGTTTCCTGCTATCCGCTATATCTTTTTCTGGCAAAAAAGCCAGAAAAAGGATGCCGCTACTATCAGGGCTAGGCGATTTGCTAAAAACCAACTTTTATAATTTCCCTTAAAATTTTTAAATCAAAAGGAGTTAGTTTTGAAAATGAAAGATAGCTTAACGCTTTTTTATCAGTGTTTTCGGTAATTAATTTATATTTTTGGGTAAATAACAAATGTGATAGAAACCTTAGTATAAACATCCCTGTTTTGAGTAGATTAGAAAAACAAAATCTAACGTATACAATATATTTAATGACTGCACATCTACAACTCGTATAAAAAAATTTAAAGACCGAAATTAAAAACCAGCTGTTTCCCTATAGTTCTGATATGCACAATCATAAACAGAATAAATTCTGCGCCAATAAAACAATAGCAGGTAAATCAACCAAGAAACAACTACAGAAAATATTTTTTGGAGCTATTTTGTAATTAGTAACAAAAAATAATAATCTTTGTGGGCATTGTATAAAACACAACTAAAAGCTAATGATTGTATCCGTTACTAAAATTGAGTTAATTTCCTATTCAAAACTTGCTGCTTTTTTTAAGTTCAATGGGCAAATTATAAAAGAGTTGCAACTATCAAACTGCAAAAAATACAAAGTAAGTGGTAGTTGGAATTTGAAAATTTGGTACACTGCAACATTGTGGGAAAACGAAAATGATATCAACGTTTTTTATCGTAATGGCACCCATTTAGAAGCGATGAAACAATCCAAAAAATTTTCTTCAAAAATTCAATCCCATCGCATACAAAATGAAGATTTAATGAGTTGGAAGGAATTAAAAAAATCTTTTAAAAACAACTAATCTTTAACTACCTCTTTTGTAAGGTGTTGTTTTTTAATACTTTTATAAATCCAAAATATTCTTTATTTTTTTAAATCTAATAAAATGAATCCCAAAGTTGATGACTTTATAAGCAATGCCAAAAAATGGCAACCCGAAATAGTACAATTGAGAAAACTGTTGCTAGATTGTGGTCTTACAGAAGAATTCAAGTGGCGTACTCCTTGCTACACTTTTCAGGGAAGCAATGTTGTACTCATAGGTAGTTTTAAAGAGTACTGTGCGCTTAGTTTTTTCAAAGGAACTTTGTTAGAAGACAGCAAGGGCCTTCTAAGCAAACCCGGAGAAAACAGTCAGGCCATGCGGTTTTTTAAATTTACACATTTGGAAGAAATCATAGCGCAAATAGCGATAATCAAAGCCTATGTTTACGAAGCTCTTGAGATAGAAAAAGCGGGCTTGAAAGTGATTTTTAAAAGCAATACTGAACTTGAATTGGTAGAAGAATTGCAAATTGCTTTAGACAAAAGCCCTACATTAAAAACTGCTTTTAAAGCCTTAACGCCGGGACGACAACGAGCCTATAATTTATATTTCTCAGCACCCAAACAATCCAAAACTAGGGAAAGCAGAATAGAAAATTACATTCCGAGAATTCTTAATGGAAAAGGATTCAACGATTGCATTTGTGGAATGTCTAAAAAAATGCCCAACTGCGACGGTTCACACAACTACATTGAAGGAGAAAAAAAAATGACAATCTGTATAGTTATTTTAGGACGAGCCATAGCATGTTGTCCACTATTTTAAAGCAACAAAACAATTAATTTAAAATATGAACAATGACTTCTATTACAAATTCATACTTCCAAACAATTTACTTGCTGATTTTGTAGAAAATATTGGAATGTTTCACAACCAATCAGACAAACCAAAAGAAGTGATTCTAATGCCTGATGGAAGAGTTGATTTGTTTTTTATGCAATCGGAACTGACACCTTTTCAGATTCTACTTATCGGATTGGAAACGGTACCAGAACAAAGAATTATTCCACCGCACACACTTGCTTTTAAAGTCAGCTTTAGACCGCTTGGGGTGGAATATATTTTAAAGACTTCTATTGCTGATTTTTTAAACAGCGGAAAAAATCTACCTCAAGACTTTTGGAATATCCACGCCGATGACTTAAAAGATTTTGACACATTTCATACAAAAATAGTCCTAAAACTAAATGAATTTTTGTCTGTCGAAATTGATGACAGAAAACGCAAACTCTTTGAATTGATTTACGCTTCAAACGGCCAAATAAAAGTACAAAATCTTTCAGAAGAAATAGCTTGGAGCAGTAGGGAAATCAATCGTTATTTCAATAAACAATTTGGACTTTCGTTAAACGCATTTTGTAAAATTTTACGATTCAAGGCATCCTTAGAACATATTGCAAAAGGCAAACTTTTTCCGGAATTAAACTTCACAGATCAAACCCATTTTATAAAAGAAATTAAAAAATTCTCGGGTGTTGCGCCCAGCGAATTACTAAAAAACAAGAATGACCGATTTATACTATTATCCGTTCTAAAAGAGCAATAATTTTGTCCCGATCCAAAGCTGAAAAGCAGAACGCAATAAAATTAATCTAAAATTAAACGGAATGTTACTAGAAAATAAACAAGTCGCTATTATTGGTGGCGGTCCCGGCGGTCTTACCTTAGCCAGACTTTTACAATTGCAGAACGTAAATGTAAAACTATACGAAAGAGATTTGAATAAAAATGCTCGAGTGCAAGGTTCTCCGCTAGATATGCATGATGAATCGGGATTGGCTGCCATTCGCAAAGCCCATTTATTGGAAGAATTTAAAAATAATTTTATGTCGGGCGCTGATAAAATGCTTATAATAGATCAAAACGCCACCATCTTTTTTAGCGACCACGAGACGAATATTGAGGAAGATTTTGATAATGACTATTTTCGACCTGAGATAGACCGAGGTGTATTGCGAAAAATACTATTAGAATCATTACAACCAGAAACGGTGGTGTGGGATAGTCATTTTATTTCAATGGAAAAACAAAATGAAGGCTGGTTATTGCATTTCAAAAATGGGTCATCAGCTTATGCAGATATTGTAATTGCTTCGGATGGCGCCAATTCTAAAATCAGACCATACTTAACAGACATCAAGCCATTTTATTCCGGTATAACGATGCTTGAAGGCAATGTTTTCGAATCAAAAAAAACAATACCATACATCGATTCCTTAATAGATGGCGGAAAAATAATGGCATTTGGAAATACAAAAAATTTACTACTTGGACAAAAAGGCGGTGGGGATCTTGGTTTTTATGCAAGTTTTAAGGCAGATGAAAATTGGGCTACAAATAATAGCCTAGATTATTCTGATAAAGTACAAATGTTGGAATGGTTTAAAAAAGAATATCCGGAATGGAGCAGTATCTGGCACCAACTATTTGAAAATGTTGCAATACCTTTTATTCCGCGTCCCATTTATTGTATGCCCTTAAATCAAACTTGGGAAACTTTACCTAATTTAACTATGATTGGTGATGCCGCGCATGTAATGCCGCCTTTTGCAGGTGAAGGTGCAAATATGGCTATGCTTGATGCTTTGGAACTAAGTGAATATCTGACGTCTGATAATTATAATACAGTACAGGAAGCCATTTATATTTATGAACTCAACATGTGCAAACGAGCAGCAAAGGCGGCACAAGAATCACTTGAAAATGGTGAAAAGATGCACTCAAAAGATGCGTTGAAAACAATGTTGCATTTTTTTAGTGAACATTAAAAGAAGTTTGCCTTGCAAAGAAGTGCTTGCATGGACTCACTCTTACCCGTTCATAACTCCTACAGATTTCTTTTAAATACCAATTTCTAAATTCCTAATTTGCAAACTTAAAATCAGTAGGGAAAAATGAAGGTCTGTATTGCCGAAAAACCAAGTGTAGCACGCGAAATCGCATCCGTTTTAGGAGCCAATACCAAACACGATGGGTATTATGAAGGCAATGGCTATGCAGTAACCTACACTTTTGGACATTTATGTACCTTAAAAGAACCCAACGATTATAAACCACACTGGAAAAGTTGGGATTTGAACAACCTACCCATGCTCCCCGAAAAATTCGAAACCAAAGTGGTAGAGAATTCGGGTATTCAAAAGCAATTCAAAATCATAAAAAGTTTGTTTGACAAAGCCGAATTGGTTATCAATTGTGGGGATGCGGGACAAGAAGGAGAACTCATTCAGCGCTGGGTAATGAACGAAGCCCAGTATAAAGGCGAAGTAAAACGCTTATGGATTTCGTCCCTAACCACCGAAGCCATCAAAGAGGGTTTTGAGAACTTGAAACCCTCCGCCAACTACGATAATTTATACTACGCTGGATTTTCAAGAGCCATTGGCGACTGGTTACTCGGCATGAATGCCACGCGTTTGTACACTGTAAAACATGGCGGATACAAACAAGTTTTGTCCATTGGAAGGGTGCAAACCCCAACATTAGCGATGGTTGTGGGCCGATTCAAAGAAATTGAGAATTTCAAACCGCAACCGTATTGGGAATTGCAAACCTTATATAGAGAAACACTTTTTAGTTATGAAGAAGGACGTTTTTTGAAAAAAGAAGATGGTGAGCTTCTCGCTAATAAGGTCAAAGAAAGTGAGTTCGAAATTGTGTCTGTCGAAAAAAAGAACGGCAATGAGTTTGCACCTAAACTATTTGATTTAACAGGTTTGCAAGTGTATTGCAATACTAAGTTTGGTTTTACAGCTGATGAAACGCTTAAAATTGTTCAGACTTTATACGAACAAAAAGTAGTAACATACCCCAGAGTTGATACCACATTTTTACCCAATGATATCTATCCAAAGGTAGCGGGCATTTTGCAAAATTTAACGAGTTATGCCACGTTGACACAACCCCTTTTAGGAAAAAAA